>SMWC01000033.1 GCA_004357505.1 Gammaproteobacteria bacterium
CTATACGATCGTCGCGACGGATCCTGTCATGTTCACCGCGCCCGTTCGCCTGGAGCGCGCCTGGCGCTGGCAGCCCGGTACTGAGATGTACGAGTTCGATTGTGTCGCTGAGTGGGAGGATTCGGAATGAGAACGAGGTTCCCGTTCGTGGTGTTGGCCGCGTTAATCAGCCTGCCAGTGTTGGCGCACCACAACTACCGGTTGCGATACGACTACGATGTAGCGATAACGCTCACTGGCATCATTACCAAATTCGACTGAAAGAATCCGCACGTCGAGCTCTACATGGACGCGGAAGATAAGAACGGCAACGTTACGAATTGGACCATGCCAACAGCTGCGATCTGCCAAGTTTCTAAGGCACGTCCGCTTTTGGCCCGAAGCAGTCGTTACGAAACGCGCAAGACTCACTTTCAATAGGAGTGATGTTCCGATGAATTTCAAACTGACAATAATTACTCTGTGTTCCTTAATGGTTACAGGGTATGCGTTTGCTCATCACTCTTTTGCTCCCTACGACATCCGTAATCCTATTGAGATAACGGGTGTTACTGAAGACTTTGTATACAGACGCCCCCACCCCATGCTGACCTTTTTGGATGATGAAAACGTGGAGTGGGAAATAGAGGTGCCTTTAAGGTTCTGGGACCAAGCCGGTATCGCTCAAGACGCCATCAAACCTGGCGATGAGCTCATAGTGCTTGGATGGCCCGCTCGTGATGGGTCTCCAGAGATGGCGATGAGCGGTTTTGAACTAAATGGAACGTACTACAACGTACACGAAGAAGTAGGCCAAAGATCTGGCAATGAAGCCGCCGATGCCATAGAGAGAGGCGAATCGGTTGAATCCGTGCTGGAACGATATTCCGAATCAGAATAAGAATCTCGCATTGTCTGTCGTTGGACCGACCTTGGCCGTTAACGGATGACCGCTTATGGCCGAAAGCGGCCGTTGGTTGACAGTTAGTATTCACGCCGAAACTAGTCGACGAAATAGATTAGTAATCCCTTTGCAACTCTATTAAACACGTCCGAGCTCACTTTTTTTCTTATTATCGGCGTCAAGGTCACGCCTTCGGTTTTAAACGGACTCAAGATCATCGGAAAAGCATAGTCCGGCTGGCAGTATTCGCAAGAGTCCTTGGCTCTTCCGCCTGCGGCCGTGTCGTATACAAAGATGGATCGCTAGTCGGTAGGCGCGCCCGACAAATGGTATTCGTTCCCTGTTGCTCCGGTTCGGTCCTGGGTTGCGTCCAATGTCCTGCCGTCGGCGAGTTCCACGCGCAGTATCCGCCCGACCAGATTGCCATTGTTAGCCTGTCGCACAGTAACGGTAATCTCATCTCCAGGTTTCAAGTCGTTCTTCCTCCAGCCGGCGTCGATCATATTCGCGGGAGCCTGGGTTTCCGCAACCCACTGTACAACTACGCCGCTGTCGGTCTGCACGTCGAACTTCAAAAGACAATGCGGGTTGGCCCAGTACCATTCGGTTACCGTGCCGTTGAGGGTGAGAGTCTTCCCGTTCGCGAAAGCAGCCACGCTGTGGTGCGCAGACGCCGGAACTGTAACGATCAACGCACCAAGAGACAGGGACACAAGGATGACAGTCTTGCTTTTCACGGGCGACCTCCGTCTGGCCTCAAGACTCCCCTAGATAGAGAGCCAGCTACTTGGAGTCGTTCTCGACGCCGCTGGCGGCGTTGCCGAACGAATCGTAATAATATTGCATTTCCACCGGCGAGCAGTACATCTCCACGATATCCGTATGGGGATCCGCCAACTTGAACAGGATCTTCATGGTCATCCACGGTTCAGTGTAAACCTTCGGGTCGTCGATCGTCTCCGTCCACTCCATGTGGTCGCTGTCCACACGGCGGAACACTTCTTCCACAGTGACCGCGTCGCTGATCGGCCGACCCGTCGAATCGAGCCATACTCTGTCTTCCGGCATCATCCCCACCGTCCGGACGACCAACGTGTAATCGTCGATCCACTCGCCAACCGAGTACCCATACCACTTTGACGCCTTATAAGTTCCGCCGGCGAGTACGCCCCCGTCAACCATCTCGGGAAGCTCTCGCCCGTCGACCCAGATCGAGCGCGACCGATTGTCGTATTGATACAGGATGACGAGCTTATACGGGTTCTGAAAGAACTGCGTCATCCTGACGTTGTAGTGATTCACGCGCGGGAATCCCAGCGGCTCGCACTTGTTCCTCGGATCATTGTGAAATGCCGGGAGAACGGCGTCGACGCCCTCCAGCGGCCTATGACTCTGGTACAGTTCGAGCCCATAAGGCGTGTAAGGCAACGCGTGTTCCGGCTTGCCATCGTTTGGCATGGCCTGCACGCCAAAGGCCTGGATTCCACCCCCCGGCCCGCTGGCAGGCGTCCACATTCCCGAAAGGTCACGACGTGGAGCAGGTCCCGGTTTCGGGCTGTCATCAGCCGCTGCAGGCTGCTGCCCGCTTTGGGCATGTGTACCAGGCGAGAATACCAAGACTGACAATGCCGCGATCACCACCATCATCGCGGTAGGCGGGAACAGAATACGCTTGGCCATCGGATCCCCCTCTGTCTTCAAATTAGCCCCATTCTACTTCCAGCGCAGATGACAGGCGAGGAAACTGAAGTCTTATTACCGGGCCGAGTAGCCGGGATTGCCGACTGGTGAGGACGCCGAATCGCGCTGTCGGCGCCAGCCTACCGGTTTCCGGAATCTTCGAGCGCCGCTTCGAGTCTGTCTTTGCGGTCTAGCTGCAACTGCTCAACGCTTCTGGCACGATCCATCGCTTCCGCCATCGATCCGAAGGTCGAATCACGCAGGGCTTGCTGCTTTTCGGCCTCGGTCTTTCTGACGTCCCGGCTGCTCTCGCTGGGGCCGCACCCGCTGGAAATGCCGAGCAGCATCACGGCCATCGAAAGTGCGAGTGTCTTTCTCATTGTTCACGTCCCTGTAGTGGAAACCTGCGCAACAGTCCCTACTCCCGGGGCTAATCTACTCCTCAAAGTTGCGACCGACTTTGACGTCCGTCACCATTCCGGCACTCCAGGGCGCCGCCTCAATCGGACAAAACCGCCACGGCTTCGACCTCTAGAATGAAGCGTGGGTCGGTCGCCAACCGGACAATCTCCACCGAAGTACTCGCCGGGCGATGATCATCGCCCCAATAGCGATTCATCACGACGTTAATCGCATCCTGATTGTTGGCAACGTCGACGATGAACCGGGTAACCTGGATGATATCGCTGAGTTGTCCGCCGGCCGCCTCGAGCGTCGTCTTTAGCCGCTCCATGACCCTGATGGTCTGGGCTTCGGCACTGAAGTCGAGATGATCAAACTCGGCCGGCACATGTGGGTGACTGTGAGGAACCGGCGCCCCGGTCGTGCCAGACAAGAACAGAATGCTGCCCGAACGCACTCTGATCGCGGAAGTGAAAGGCATGTTGGCACCTGACGCGGGTTCGGTACCCGGCAAATGGATGTACTCATACGGCTGACTCGACCTCTGACAGCCCGCAATCATCACCAACGCGGCCCCGGCCAAGAGACGGGCACGACAGCCATTACCTTGTGCAAATAAATCCATGATGAACACTCCTGCAGTGAAAAAAGGTGAGTCTCAAAAGTTGCCGAAACGCTCCCCGAGCGGGCATGCCCAAGGCTCACTTCGCGCAGCGCTGAACGTCAGTTTGATGCCAAATATAGCGACTCCGCCCCGCTTTCGTAAGCTCAAACTTAAGAGATGGAAACGAAAGTTGATGATATAGTGAACAAGTCGTAATGAATAAATGCCCGTGCTCGAAGTACCGGTGACACAGGGCTCCTACGCTAAAAACGGAGTTGGGGAATGTCCATGGTTAAATCGGCTTGGTTAATATCCATTACTGTCGTTGCAGGTATTTCAGCGACGACCTGGAGTTATGAGGTATTTCAAGGACCGACCGAGCTCATACAATACGATCCCGCCAAGGCCTTCGAGGGCTATACGATGTTCGGTCCTCAATCGGATTTGAGCGTCTATCTCATCGATATGCACGGTCAGGTGGTTCATATGTGGCCCACGCCCCAGAACTGGCCGCGAGGAGTCTCCGCGACACACGCTCGTCTGCTCGAAGACGGTACTTTGGAGAGAGGCAGCGGATCCCTGTTCCAAATCGTCTCATGGGACGGCGAGGTGATCTGGGAACATCGGGAGGAAAGACCCGGCATCACCGCACATCACGAGTTTCGAAATATCTGGAACCCGAAGCTCGATGCCCGGACGCTGATGTACGTGGCGTCGATGGAGCGGACTCATGAGGAAGTCCTGGCGGTCGGTGCCGATCCTGCTGTCAGAGACAACTATGCGTCCGAACCCGACGGTCTCGTGGAAGTGGATATGGACGGCAACGTTATCTGGCAATGGAATATCAGCGACCATCTCGTCAACGATATCAACCCAGACCTTCCGAACTATGGAGTGATTAGCGAACACCCGGAAAGGATGGATCCCAATTTCGGCCACGGCGTGAACGGCAGCTTATTCGGCGACTGGATGCACACCAATAGCTTCGATTACAACCAAGTTCTCGACCAGGTGGTGATCAATAACTCGACTTTTAGTGAATTCTATGTGATCGATCACGGCGCAACCTTCGTACCAGGAGATCCCGAACAAAGTATCGAACTGGCGGCGAGCAGCGCAGGCGATTTCATTTACCGTTGGGGTAACGCTTGCGTCTACGATTCGGGCGACTGCCCGTCGATGAGCGATGAAGGCTTGTCGAGCAGTAATGGACATCAGCAGATTTTCTTCTCCCACGATGTCCAGTGGATAGACGAACGGGAGTCGACCTCCATGAACGAGGAGCTTCCGGGCGCCGGCAATTTCCTGATCTTCAATAATGGTGCACGGATGCCCGGAGCGACCTATTCATCGGTGTTGGAGATCGATCCCTACGACGGCTCTAGGGACGAAGGGCGCTATCTCCCGCAAACGGTTGCCGGTTTCGAGGTCACGCGGCCGATCACGGGAGGCATGGGCGCAGCCCCACAGAATACCTCCAAGCAGATCGTGTGGAGCTTCTCGTCAACGTTACCGAACGCATTTTTTAGCTCGTACCTTGGTGGGGCGCAGCGGCTTCCGAACGGCAATACGTTGATCTGCTCGGGAGCTCAGGGCCACCTGTTCGAGGTCACTTCGGCAGGCGAGGTCGTGTGGGAATACGTCAATCCGGTTGGCAGACAAAGGCAAAGAGGCGGCGGTGGCGCTGCCGGAGCCGGAGGGCCTGGCGGACGTGGCGGATTCGGTGGACCCGGTGGACCCGGTGGACCCGGCGGACGTGGCGGACCACCTGGTGGATTCGGTGGGCCTGGCGGACCTGGCGGACCTGGGGCAGCTCCCACGGCCCGTGAGATTATGAGTGACGACGTCGGTGATAGTTACAACGCAGTCTTTAAGTGCCAGCGCTACTCGCCCGACTATCCTGGTCTCCAGGGCAAGGACCTGACGCCGATGGGCACGTTGACCGAAATATTTAACCGCCGTGCGGCGAACTCTGACTGAGGCTATTTAAAACTGTAACGAGCGGCTCAGAGTCTAGAGCCTAAAATCCGACAGTCGCTTCGGCGGACAGATCGAGGCAGGAAACTGCACACAGTCAGCCGGCCATCGCGCACTCGTACGGCTTGATCTCTTCGCCGGGTTCCCAGGTAAAGGTCTGCTCCTGCACCACCGGTTCCGTGAATGTCTCGGGATCGAACGTGGTAGCTTGCCAGTGGAGGCTGTTCTCATCTTCACTAAGCGTGAATCGTTCAACCACGCGCACGGCACTGCTGAGTGGCGTACCCCGATCATCGAAAAATATCCAGTCGATATTCGAGGTCTCGACCACGAGTATCCCGCCGTCCCAATGACCGACCGAATAACCCTCCCGCGTAGCGGGCTGGCCATCCGGTGCGCCTGGATCTCCGGACATGTGAATCGTCCGCACCGTGTCCCATTGCTCGAGACGTAACACGATGTCATCCGCCTGTGCGACGAACTCGATCGGGAATGTCACGTCCATGACGGCCGGCATACCGGTAGGAATACAGCGCATGACAGGATCGTCGGTGACCGGATCATACGCGGTCTTTGCCGCGGCTGCGGCCACGGTCAGCGGGAGTTCCGGGTTTATTAATCTGATACGGCCGTATGCCCAAACACGGAAGATGCCGTCGGCCTGTTCAACCGATTCGGTAATGTCTTTGTTCTCGAGAGGAGGGGTCACGGCGAGCAGCTCATGATCTACCCAGTGCTGCTCGGTTGACGCCTGGGGCATCATGACCACTTCGTCGCCACTGGCCAGCAGGATGTTGTACGCACGCATGGAATAGCGGTCAAATTTCGATCTCGGTCCCCAGATCCGAATCTGATCACCGACTGCAACGGTATCGGGACTGATCCCGATACGTTCGAGCGCATTCAGCGAGTTACTCTCCACGCTCCACTGTTCCTCGCCGTCCGCACCCATGACCGTTACCGTGAACGCGACGTGGGGGTTTCTCCATCGGGTACTGGTGACCTCCCCCTCTATCTCGGTCCTGCTCTCCACGTCGTAAAACGCAGCCTGGGAGTGATGGGCGACAGCCGTAGACGCCGCGAAGCCGGCAGAGACAAGAACGATAAAACTTACGAAAATCATGATCTTACGCCTCATATCTCGAGTGGCCATTCGTCCAGAGTACATTCATAAGGCTCCACCTCGACACCGGGGCGGTAACGCCACACATGATACCGCTTTGCTGTGACAGGCTCGGTGAAGGTAGCTGGATCGCTCGTCGTGAAGTCATAGATCAACTCCCCCTGATCCCGGTCCAGCGTGAAGCGTTCGACGATCTCCGTCTCCTCGCTCTGAGGTGCCGCCACAAGACCAAATACCTTGAAGTAGGGCCAGTTGATCCGAGTGGTCGTCACAATCAGCACGTTGTCTTCCCACCGGCCCACCGAATACCCCAAAGCCGAGAGCGGTTGGTTTGCTGCGCTCGCGGCATTGTTCATATGGACTACTCGCACATTATCGTCAGACTCAATTCGGATCTCGAGATCACCATTGTCCAGCTTTACGAACTCGACCGGGTGCGGACCGATATAGGTCATCGCCTCCGGCATTCCCGGAGAGATGCAGCGCAGGACAGGATCGTCGGTTAGCGGGTCAAAGGACTCGTAGGCTGCACGGGCCATGGCGGTCAGAGGCGGATCCGCGGAATAGCCTGGCGTGTTCGATTGCACCGTAGTCCATGCGCGAAAAATGTCTTCGACCGGGGCTTCGAATTCATCAGCTCGACCACGAACAGCCTGTCGATCACCGATGATCTGGTTCTTCCAGCGCGGTCTCCCCGAGAGATGCATCAGAACCTCTCGATCATCAGGTAACAAGAGATTGGTCAACAACAGAGTTCCCTCTCGTCGGGAAGACGGCGATCCCGCAAC
>SMWC01000034.1 GCA_004357505.1 Gammaproteobacteria bacterium
CAAGGAACGAGAAGCAAAGCTGCAGGAGCTGACTGCTCGGATCAACGCCGGAACCGAGTCCACGAAGGCCGCTAAAGCCGAACGCGCGCAGGATACGCGTACAGCAGCGACGTTGGAGAAAAAGCTCAAGGAACGAGAAGCGGAGCTGCAGGAGCTGGCTGCTCAGATCAACGACGCGATGAACGCTACGAAGGCCGATAAAGCTGAACGCGCGCAGACTTCTCGCGCAGCAGTGACGTTGAACGAACAGCTCAAGGAACGAGAAGCGGAGCGCAGAGAAGCGCAGGAGCGCGCAGAGAACCTTAGCGAAGTCGCTAATGAGCGACTCGATCAGCTCAATAAGATCCGGGAACAGTGCGAGGAAGCCGAGGAGCGCCAGGAGGAAGCTGAATGGCGCCTCGGCAAAGCCCAGCACTTCGAACGCCTCGTACAACGACGCAAGAACCTGATCTCCTCGCTGATCGCAACGATAAGATCCAAAGCGAAGGCCAACACTGCTTTGAAAGCAGGCTTGGACAGCGTCAGAAGACACAAGGCCTTTGCAGAGGACTCCGAGCAAAAACTTCTCGCACAAATTGAGCAGCTCACATCGGAGCTCGGCGCAGTCAAGGAGGCTAATGCGTCGGCCAAGAACGCCAGTCAGCGTTCCCAGGACACGGTGATTTCGAAGAAAGAAATTACAGAAAGCCGCGAACGAATCAGCGAACTCAAGGAGCGTGTGAATACGCAGGCCGAACTCATCACATCACTGGAGAACGATCTTCAGCTGTCCAAGTTGATTCAGCGTGATCTCAGCAACAAGACGGCAGATGCCCAGACAGAAGCCCGGTTGGAGTTGACTCAACAGCAGAAGGTCAGCAACAAGTTGTTGGCTTCGAGCCAAAACGATCAGGAGAAGAATCGCTTGATCATCGAAGCGTTGGAGCGAGAGATCACCGAACTACGCAATAAACTGGCGACCGAGGCTAAAGCCGACGGGAATTCAGCGGGTACGGATCAAGGTCCGTCGAGTAAACTCATCGAGAAACTCGAGAAGAGCGAAGCGAAAATACGAAAACTTACCGAAGTGGCTAAGGCCTGGAAGCGCAAATACGATTTCTTGACCACCGATGCTCCGGCGGCCTATCAGACTCAGGCTACAGCGGATAAGTGATCGAGCCTTAAGTGCAACTGAGGTTCTAGATCCCGACGCAACTTCGATAGTTCCTGGACCGTGCTGAGCTCGCTGAGCCGTGTGACCTCCAAGTTCTCAAAGCCGCACGGGTTGATCCGCTGAAAGGGCTCAAGATCCATATCAACATTGATCGCGATACCATGATAGGAGCAATGCCGCCGAATCCTCAATCCTATTGCCGCGAGTTTCCGCCCGCCTACATAGACTCCTGGCGCATCACGGCGCCCATACGCCTCGATGCCGTAGCTCGCAACGGTGTCGATCACTGCAGCCTCCAGCGCTTGCACTAAACCGCGCACACTGATTTTTAGCCGTTTCAAGTCTAGAAGCGGATAGACCACGAGTTGTCCGGGGCCATGGTAGGTCACCTGGCCACCGCGATCTATCTGCAGGATAGGGATTTTCCCGGGCATCAATAGATGAGAGCGATCGCCATTTAGCCCAAGCGTAAAAATCGATGGGTGTTCGACGAACCAAACCTCATCGGGTGTCTCAGCGTCACGCTCATCGGTGAAGCGTTTCATGTCTGCCCACACTGCAGGGAGAGGTTGTAGGCCTAAATCTCGGCAGACGAACGAGATCACAGCACCATCATGATGTCGTCGCTGGCGCTGAGTTCCCGCTAGAGGGCATCGATCTGCTCGTGGCTCTGTGCATGAATCGTTATTGTGAGCGAAGCTCTCTAGTAAAGTACCCTCGCACCTGAGGGTTGGAGCTCATTGGAGCCACAACGTGACTTCGTCCTTGATACGCGTCCAGAGACTAGCCTCCGGTACCTCGTGCAACGCCATGAGCGGCATGTTCGAAATCTCTACATCATCCAGGGTAATTCGGACCGATCCCACTTGAGCGCCAGCAGACAACGGCGCCATCAATTCCGATCTCAGATCCATGATCGCCTCGAGCGCATCATATTGGCCACGCGGAACAGTAACGTAGAGATCCTCAGTCAAACCCAATGAGGCTTCTGGCGGGGTTCCCTTCCAGACGCGAGCCGTCGTGATTTCTTCTCCGCCACTGTAGAGCTTGTGTGTCTCATAGAAACGAAATCCATAGTCCAACAGGGCTTGGCTAGCATCTTCCCTCGCCTCTGGACTTGCCATACCCGTGACCACCGAGATAAGGCGCATGCCGGAACGCTCGGCAGAGGCAACCAGGCAGTAGCCTGCTGCATCCGTGTAGCCGGTTTTAACGCCATCAATTGAATCATCCCTCCATAACAGAGAATTGCGATTGAATTGCCGAATACCGTTATAGGTGAACTCTCGCTCAGAGTACCAACGGTAATACTCTGGAAATTCGGAGATGATTGCTCGTGCGAGTATCGCGACGTCGCGAGCGGTAACATAATGTCCTTCGGCCGGAAGTCCGGTGGTATTCATGAACGAGGACCCGGTCATTCCGAGCAACTCTGCGTACCGGTTCATCAACCCTAAGAATACTTCCTCGGAACCCGCAACGTGTTCAGCGAGCGCGACACTAGCATCGTTGCCGGATTGGATGATCATGCCGCGGAGCAGATCCTCGACCGAAACCCGCGTATTCACTTCGATAAACATGCGTGAACCGTCGGTTCGCCAGGCTTTCTCGCTGACGTGTGCCTGGTCTTGCAGCGTGATCTGGCCTTGCCGCAAGGCGTGAAAGGCCGTGTAAGCCGTCATGAGCTTGGTCAGGCTGGCAGGCTCTACTCGCTCGTCGGCGCGCGCCTCCGCGATGATCCGCCCACTGGAGAAATCTATGAGCTGGAAGCTATCCGCCCCGATCTGAGGAGGTGCGGGAATGGGAACATCAGCGGCGAAGCCGGAAGTTGCAAGCAGCAAGCCCGCTAGTATCCAGGCTCGTATCATCAGTGATCTCCTAATCGGTCAATCGTTATCAAAAGACGTTCCTATAGCAATCGGTCTCACCGCTCCACGACCAAGCGGCTCTCGTTCAGACCGAATAAGGAGAGCCCCTCGACTAAATCATCATACTCGGCGATGTCTGCCAATGGTCCGATTCGGACGCGGTGCAAGTTACCGGTACTGCCACTATCGGACACGATAAAGACCGCATCATAGCCGCCCGCTTCAAGCGTGCCTACCAATCTCAGGGCGTTTTCGCGCTGGCTGAATGCTCCAACCTGCGCGTAAATCCGCTGCAGTGGCTGATCATTCTCGCTAACCGTCGCCGCGGCCGCTGCAGAGATAATCGAGAAGCCTCTCGATCCGACGTCTATCGGCTCGGCTGCCTCGGAGCCAACCAGTGCGCTGCCGGCAGGCTCTCCTAAGGCTCGCACCTCGACCAATGCCGTACCCGCGCGCACCATCCCGAGTGCTTCCGCTGCCGCATATGACAGATCGACTACCCGGTTTTCCACGAAGGGGCCACGATCGTTAATCTTGACGATGACGCGCCTGCCATTACCGAGATGAGTCACTTCCACCCACGTGGGAATCGGCAGCGTCCTATGCGCGGCTGTCAATGCGTACATGTCGTAGATTTCGCCGCTTGCTGTCGAGCGCCCGTGGAAATCACTGCCATACCAGGATGCCATACCCCGCTCGCGATAGCCGATGCTGGTCTCGAGCACATAGTAGCTGTGACCCGCTATCTCGTAGACTGCCGGGTTGCCCGATTTACTGCGCGGCGCATTAATTATCGCTTCGCGTACGGTAGCGTCTTCGAAACTCTGCACGGGTTGAAATGAGCAACCGCTCAGAGTCACCAACAGAATCGCAGCCAGCCCTAGCCGGACACCTGACAGTGAGACTCTTTGTGTAACGATGGGCATTACGCGCCAGCGGCCTCGAGATCAGCGTCAACGTGCAATTGCATATACGCGGCCTGAACAGCTTGGCCGAGTTCATAAGCGGCAAGCGCGTACTTTACACTATGGTTATAGCGCGTAATGACACGGAAGTTATGGTATCCGACCCAATATTCCTGTTCGTCTTTACCTTGCACCGATAGAATGGTCGTGGCTGCCGTCTCCTGCAGCTCGCTCGAGAAAATGTAGCCGAGTTGATTGAGCGACGCGACAGTCTCGGTCAGCTCCATACTGTTCTCCGGTTCAGCCCCTGACCAGCCTGCGCTTAATGTCGCACGGCTGACGACCGCCCCCCCGCGCTGCCAGCCGTGAACCTTGAAATAGTTTGCCACGCTAGCGAAAACGTCCTCCCAGTCCCCCCACAGATCTCGACGTCCGTCACCATTGCCATCGACGGCATAGGCGCGAAAACTCGAAGAAATAAATTGCCCGGCGCCCATCGCGCCCGCGTACGATCCGAGGCTATTACGAGGATCGAGTTCCTCCTCGCGAGACAGCAGCAAGAAAGCCTCCAGCTCGGAAGTAAAGAAAGAAGACCGAGGCGGATACGCGAATGCCAGAGTACTCAAGGAATCCAGTACCCGATATGTACCGGTACGTTCGCCGTAAAATGTCTCGATGCCGAGAATAGCGACCATCATCTCGGGAGCCACGCCATATCGCCTGCTTGCAACACGAAGCTCATCTTCGTGCGCGAGCCAGAACTTCGCTCCGGCTTCGATCCGAGAAGCCGAGACGAACAAGGCACGATACTCGTACCAGGGCATGACTCGTTCGGCGGGACGTGAGATCGCCTCTAGCACTCGGTCGACGATTTCCGCTTCTTCGAGTAAACGCGCGAGCGTCTCACGGTCGAACTCGTGGGTCGTCACCATATACTCAACGAAAACTGATCGCGCAGCGGTTACGGCGTCCTGATCAACATCGACGGCACCGACAGCGCCGTTTACGGACAACAGTGCGATCACCAAGTACGCCTGTCGGCTGATACCGCTCATCGTACCAATATTATTCTGTTGCCTTGAATCGCCACGAGCATACCGAAACCAACCATTAGCGTGACCATTGATGTGCCACCTGCACTAACAAGTGGCAACGGCACACCGACGATTGGTAGTAAGCCGCAGACCATACCGGCATTGACGAATACGTAGAAGAAAAAAGTAAGACTCACTGCGCCGGCGAGTAACCGTGTAAAAGTATCTCGAGCCTGGGCCGCGATGAAGAGACCGCGCCCGACCAGAACCAGATAGAGCGCCAGCAGCAACAGCAGCCCCAACAGCCCAAACTCTTCTCCTATGACCGCGAAGATGAAATCTGTGCTGCGTTCAGGCAGGAATTCTAGATGCGCCTGGGTTCCGTTTAACCAACCTTTACCGAATAAGCCTCCGGAGCCGAGGGCAATCTTCGATTGAATGATGTTGTAGCCGGCACCCAGCGGATCAGACTCCGGATTCAGGAAGGTCAACACCCGGACACGCTGATATTCCCGCATGAACTGCCAGAGCGGCAACATCGAGCCCAGACCCAGTAGCCCCAGGACCGTGATGACTCTGACGCTCACGCCAGAGAGCAATATCGTAAGACCACCGGCGGCAACGACCAGAATCGCCGTGCCCAGGTCCGGCTGCCGAGCTATCAACAGCGCGGGAATTATGATGATGAGAATCAAGACCAGTAGCTCGGTGAATGTCGGCGGCAACCGTCTCTCATGCATGAACCATGCAATCATCATCGGAACGGCTAACTTTAACAGCTCAGAGGGCTGAAAACTGACGATACCGAGGTCTAACCAACGCTGAGCGCCCTGTCCCACGTCACCGATCAAGATCACGAGTACCAACAACACCAAGCCGAAGAAGAATATCCGCGGCGTCCATAGCCTTAGAATCCGCGGCGGAATCTGAGCGACGAACAAAAAAGCCGTCAGCGCGATGAGGCAGCGTACCCCCTGACGCAGCAGCAGCGTTGCATTGCTGCCGACCGCGCTGTAAAGCACAACCAAGCCGAGACCATTGACGGCCAATAAGGTGACCAGGAGCGGCACATCCATGACGATATTGCGCAAGTAGAGCGGGCTGAAGAGGAGTTCCCGGCGCGAGCCTGTCTCAAAGCTGCCGAGCGACATACTCTGCTTCTGTAAAATAAACATCGAGGATCTGCCGTGCGATAGGCGCCGCTGTTCGACTGCCACCGCCGCGATTCTCCACGACGACAGCGAGTGAGATGCTCGGCGCCTCAGCTGGTGCATAAGCAAGAAACAGGCCGTGATCCCTGAGACGCTCGTCGAGATTCTCCTCGTCGTACTCCTCATCCTGCGCGAGCGAATAGACTTGCGCGGTACCCGTCTTTCCGGCGACACGGTAGGCCGTTCCTGCCATCACTTCGCGCGCCGAGCCACCGATATCCTCGGTGACGCCGAGCATCGCGTCATGGATACGCTGCCAATCAGCATCATCAAGATCTAACGTCAACTGAGCCCGAGGTTCCAGCAGGATTACCTCTCCAGTCATGCCGTTCTCGGTGCCGATGACCAAACGTGGCTGAAAAGGTTTCCCGCGGCTCGCCAAGGTGGCATTAGCGTGTGCAAGCTGCAGCGGGGTGACCAGCGTGAAGCCCTGGCCGATGCCCGTAATTACCGTCTCTCCCGGAAACCAGATTTGTTCCTCGGGGCGAGCGAATCTGCTGCGCTTCCATTCCCGAGACGGGACGATCCCGCGGGCCTCACCACTGATGTCGAGACCTGTGGCGGCTCCGAAACCGAAAGTCCGTAGAAACTGTGCGATGGAGTCGATTTCTAGCGTGACCGCGAGTTGGTAAAAGTAGACATCGCAGGACTCTATGATCGCCTGATGCAGATCCATGCGGCCATGACCCTGCGGCTTCCAGTCACGGTAACGACGCGATTGACCCGGCAGCATAAAATAGCCGGGGCACATGATTTCATGATCAGCATCTACGACCCCGTAGTCGAGGGCCGCCAGAGCCAGGAACGGCTTGATAACCGAACCCGGCGGATAGGTTCCGGCAAGCGCGCGATTGAACAGCGGTTCGTCCGAATCAGTAGTTAACGCGCGGAGGTCCGTCCGACTGAGGCCCGTCGGAAATCGATTCAGATCGAAAGACGGTGCGCTGAAAAATGTTAGAACGTCGCCGTTGGTAGGATCGATCGCGACAACTGCGCCACGCACTCCTTCCATCGCTGCCGCTGCGGCTAGCTGCAAGCGAATATCTATCGCCAGAATAAGATTGTCGCCAGGTATCGGCCACTTGGTCTCCAGACCGGTCGGCGAAGCACCGGCACCTGCCAGTCCCGTATTGGCGGCTGGATCGAACAGCACGCGCCCCGGCGCGTTAACGACTTGTTGGCGGTACCCGACCACGCCATGCAGCAGTTGCTCGTAGCTCCGCTCGACACCAGTCTTGCCGATATTGGAGCTAGCCGCATATTCACTTCGTTCGATTCTCCGCAGATCCGCTGGCGAGATACTGGCGACATAGCCCAGCGCATGAGCCACGGCTTCGCCATAGGGATAGGAACGCACGAGACCTTCCCTGATGTCGACTCCCGGGAAGTGATGGCGGCGTACGGCGAACCGCGCAGCTTCTTCCTCGGTCAGATTGCGGAGTTTCACACGCTCGAATCCTCGATGCGAACGCACAAGTTCCGTGAGGCCGTTGCGGTCGTCGGGGTCGACAAGACCGAGTGCCTCCAATGCATCCAGTGCGACGTCAAGATCCGCGACCTCCTCTGGGATGAGGACTAACTCCCACGTAGGCAGATTCTCGGCCAAGACTACTCCGTTACGATCGAAGATCAGGCCTCGCGTCGGCGCTAAGGGCTCAATTCGGAGGCGGTTACCCTGGGACATAGCGGCGAATTGCTGATGCTCAACAATCTGCAACTGGAATAGCCGACTCACGAGAACACCGGTAGACAGCAGGATAATGATGCCTGCGGCAATCAGGCGGGAAAGGAACAGCCGCTGCTCCTTCCAGTGATTCTTGAACGGGACGGCCTGATTCATGTTATATCCGCGTCTGCGTGTCTTGCCGAACGCTGGCCAGGTAGCCGAGTACCAGGGGCCAGACCAGCGCGCCGCTGACGACCGGTGCCCATCGCTCGATGATCGGCACGCTGCGACCTACCACACCATCGATCCAGAAAAGCGCGAACTCATAAATCGCGAGTAGCAAAAACACGATCGTACTCAGTTGCCAGACAGGAAATACCCGGATAAGCAGATGAAATCGAATACTCAGATACACGACCGTAACCATCGCGAGCGCATGCTGCCCGAGCAAAGCGCCCGACAGCGTATCTAGCGCCAACCCCATCGCGAACGCCGTGAGCAGGCCAACACGCTCAGGAGCCATGAGGGCCCAGAAGATCAGGACGAGCGGGACCCAGGCCGGTCGATATGGCGCCAGAGCCGTAGGTAGCGGTACGATCGCCAGCGCCAATGCCGATACCAGCGAGACCAGCAACAGGTGTCGTCTACCGCCTCCCTCCCGCATCATGGTGTCTCGACAGCATTCGTGGAGCCATACCCGTCGGCCGCGTCCTCTGCCGTCCAAACCAGGAGTACTTCCCTGTCGCGATCCAGTTGCGCTGCAGGCTCCGCGATCACTTGCGCGAAGGGCTGTCCTGGCTGACGGTGAACCTCGAGCACTCGTCCGACCGGGTAACCGGACGGAAAGACTCCGCCGAGACCGGAAGACACCAGAAGATCGCCCGGCTCAATGTCGGCGCTATTGGTGAGATAAGGCAACCGCAACCTCGAGCTGTCTCCGGTACCGACAACGATAGTCCGCAGACCGTTTCTGTTTACCGCGACCGGTAACGCATGATCGGGGTCGCTGATCAAAACCGCCTCGGAGGTGAATAGATCCACATGCGCGATCTGGCCGACTACACCGGAAGCGTCGAGAAGCGCCTGGCCGACGTATACGTCATCGTTTAAGCCACGATTGATCGTAAAGCGCTGCCGATAGGGGGCCAAATCCACCGCGAGGATTTCAACAACCAATACGCGATCCGATACGCGCGCGCTCGAATCGAGCATGGCCCGCAAACGGTTGTTCTCAGCTCCCAGCGCTTCGAGTCTCTGTAAGCGCACGTTGACATCTAGGCGCTCGCTTTTTAGTCGTGCATTCTCTTCCAGTAACGCCGTCTGATCAGAAAGCACTCGGGCCGCCCATCGCAAGCCGGTAAACGGCAAATCCACTGCCACCTGAATCGGGTAGACCAATATGGAGAAAGCTTGGCGTATTCGAGAGAGATGCTCTTCGCGGTGATCCAGGAGCATCAATGAGGCACTGACTATGGAGATCAGAAGGAAACGAAGGCCTAGGGGTATGCGCCGCCGCCCGAGAGTTCCGGCGATTCCTCCGACAGCATTCATGCCCTACGCGACTCCCGCTAACTGTCTGCGCCGACCGAGGGCGAGTTACTCCACCGCAAAAGCATCCGGACCGTACTCGTCGAATAACTCCAAGATTCGGCCACCACCCCGAGCCACACACGTCATAGGATCGTCTGCGATGACCACCGGTAGGCCGGTTTCCTCAGTCAGCAGTTTGTCCAGATCGACTAACAAGGCGCCACCGCCAGTCAACACAATGCCTCGCTCTGCTACGTCCGCACCCAGTTCGGGCGGCGTCTGCTCGAGCGCAGCTTTGACGGTTCCAACGATGCCTTGCAGTGGCTCCTGAAGCGCTTCGAGAATCTCATTGCTATTCAGGGTGAAGCTACGTGGGATGCCCTCCGAGAGATTACGTCCCTTCACGGAGATTTCTTTCACTTCCTGTCCGGGATAGGCGGAGCCAACTTCATGTTTGATACGCTCGGCAGTCGCTTCGCCGATCAAAATGCCGTAGTTGCGGCGAACGTAATTCGTAATTGCCTCGTCGAACTTGTCGCCGCCAATTCTGACCGAGGACGCATAGACGATGCCATTGAGCGAGATGACGGCGACCTCGGACGTACCGCCCCCAACATCCAGAACCATAGAGCCGCGCGCTTCGTGCACCGGCATCCCGGCGCCAATAGCGGCAGCCATCGGTTCTTCCACCAAGTAGACCTTGCGCGCCCCGGCACCCTCCGCTGACTCCCGTATCGCACGGCGTTCGACTTGGGTCGAACCATAGGGCACGCAGACCAGGACTCGCGGACTGGGCCGAAAATAAGGCGAGCCGTGAGCCTTTTTGATGAAGTACTGCAGCATCTTTTCGGTAATACTGAAGTCGGCGATGACACCGTCCTTCAGAGGCCTGATCGCTGTGATGTTGCCCGGCGTGCGGCCGAGCATATTCTTGGCCTCAACGCCAACGGCTTCCAGTACCTTGCCGCCGCGCCCTGGTCGATCCCGAATCGCGACGACCGAGGGTTCATTGAGAACTATTCCGCGGTTACGGACGTAGATCAGGGTGTTCGCAGTACCCAGATCTATGGAAAGATCGTTGGAAAAATAGCCGAGAAAGTTCTTTAACATTGAGCCGCAAGGCCGCTAATTGACGCCAATTATGAACTGTAACAACGGGTGGGACAATGGGCAAGCGGGGTGTATAGTTGAGCGCCTCTTCGCTCCCGAAACGTGAACTGTGTCACTCAATCGAGAAGACATCGAGAAGCTCTGCTTTCTGGCCCGCCTCGAAGTCACGATCGATGAAATGCCGGATGTCGAGTCGAAGCTTTCCGATATCGTCAAGCTCATCGATCAGCTTCAGGCCGTGGATACCGCTAGCGTCACGCCTATGGCACACCCGCTAGACCGGGAACAGAGGCTACGGGAAGACCGGGTTACGGAATCCGATGAGCGGGAGCAGATTCAGCTCAACGCGCCGCTAGTAGAACGGGCTCTCTATCTCGTCCCGAAGGTCATCGAGTAAGCATACCAGGGACTCGACTGCCGCGTCCGGCGGAGCCCGGCAGAATGTTGAGACGAGATAGCGTTACCGATGCACGACAGAACTCTCGCACTACTGGCCGATGATCTCGCCGCAAGGCGGGTGTCTGCGGTAGAACTGACCGAACACTTTCTGCAACGTATCGAGCAATTCGACGCGCAGCTGAATGCTTTCGTGACGGTAACTCGAGACGAGGCGCTGGCACAAGCAGCAGTGGCGGATAAACGTCTCGCAGCCGGTAACGCAACGCCGCTGACCGGCATTCCGATCGCCCACAAAGACATATTCTGCACACAGGGAGTGAAGACTTCCTGTGGTTCGAAGATTCTGGATAACTTCATCTCGCCCTATGACGCGACCGTCGTATCCCGACTCAGAGATGCCGGCGCTGTCATGCTCGGAAAGACCAATATGGACGAGTTCGCGATGGGTTCGTCCAGTGAGACCAGCTTCTATGGGGCCGTGCGAAACCCCTGGGATCACGAGCTCGTGCCGGGCGGCTCTTCCGGCGGTTCAGCCGCCGCAGTTGCGGCCAGAATGGTCTGTGGAGCGACCGGTACCGATACCGGTGGCTCCATACGTCAGCCCGCTTCGCTGTCAGGTATCACCGGGTTTAAACCCACCTACGGCAGAGTTTCACGCTACGGCATGGTGGCATTCGCGTCCAGTTTGGATCAGGCCGGCACGCTGACACGAACGGCTGAGGATGCCGCGCTGATGATGCAAGTAATGGCTGGCTTCGATGAGCGCGACTCAACAGCTTTGACCGATCCGGTACCGGCGTTTTCCAGCGCGTTGGAAACACCTTGGCAGACCATCACCATCGGCGTACCCGAGAATTTTTTCGATGATGGTCTCGACGAAGGCAGCGCCCAGGCGATTCGCGACGCCTTGAGAGTTTTTGAGCGATTAGGTGCGACTATCAAGGATGTTCATCTTGAACACGTGCACCTGTCGGTTCCCGTCTACTATGTGGTGGCATCTGCCGAAGCTTCGTCGAATCTTTCCCGCTTCGATGGCGTGCGCTACGGACATCGTGCCGAGAACATCGACAACCTGACGGAGTTGTATATGCGCACGCGCGGCGAAGGTTTTGGCGCAGAGGTCAAGAGACGGATACTGACGGGGACGTATGTACTATCTGCTGGTTACTACGATGCTTACTATCTTCAGGCGCAGAAGGTTCGGCAGCTTATTAGCGACGACTTTGCCCGCGCGTTTGCTGATGTGGATTTCCTGATGGGCCCGACGACCCCAACCCCGGCGTTTGGCATCGGTCAGAAGATGGACGATCCGATTCAAATGTATCTCAATGACATCTACACCATTGGAGCTAATCTCGCCGGTCTGCCGGCGCTCTCGGTACCGTGCGGATTCTCCGGCGGACTACCCGTAGGCCTGCAGCTAATCGGCGCACATCTCAGTGAGCCTGCACTCCTCAAGGTGGCCCATTATTTCCAGCTGGAGACGGATTGGCATACTCGAGTGCCGGCCGCTTACGCGTAGGCCCGACGATGAAATGGGAAGTCGTAATAGGTCTAGAGATTCACACTCAGCTCGCAACGGCCAGCAAAATCTTCTCGGGAGCGTCTACGACCTACGGCGCGCCGCCGAACTCGCAGGCCTGCCTCGTGGATCTAGGCTATCCGGGCATACTACCCGTCCTGAACGAGCAGGTGGTCAGGATGGCCATAAAATTCGGCCTCGCCACCAACTGTAAGATCTCACGCCGCTCGGTGTTCGCCCGGAAAAATTATTTTTATCCCGATCTGCCCAAGGGCTACCAGATATCTCAGTACGAGCTACCCATCGTGTCTGGCGGTCATATCGATATTGTTTTGGATGACGGCGAAATCAAGACGATCAGAATTACTCGCGCTCACCTCGAAGAGGACGCCGGTAAATCGCTGCACGAGAACTTTCACGGCGCAAGCGGTATTGACCTGAATAGGGCAGGCACACCACTGCTGGAAATCGTGTCGGAGCCGGATCTGCGCTCCGCGATGGAAGCCGGTATCTACATGCGCAAGATACACACGCTGGTGCGCTACCTCGGTATCTCCGACGGCAATATGCAGGAGGGCTCCTTCCGCTGCGATGCCAACGTTTCTATCAGACTCAAGGGCGACAAGAAACTGGGGACGCGAACGGAACTAAAAAATCTAAACTCGTTTCGATTCGTAGAAAAAGCGATTGAGATCGAGGTGGAACGCCAGATCGAGATACTCGAGGAGGGCGGACATATCGTTCTGGAGACGCGGCTCTATGACTCGGATCGAAATGAGACTCGGCCGATGCGCAGCAAGGAAGAAGCCAATGACTACCGGTATTTTCCGGACCCTGATCTGCTGCCCCTAGTGATCGAGGACGCCCTGGTCGATGAACTCAAGGATAGCCTGCCCGAGCTGCCGGACGCCAAGCGCGTTCGCTTCGTAAAAGAGTACGAACTCTCAGACTACGACGCCGGTGTGTTGACTGCTAATCTCGAAACTGCCGACTACTACGAAGAGGCGGTACGATCGACAACCGTCGCATCGCCTAAGCTGGTCGCAAATTGGGTCCAGGGCGAACTCGCGGCGGCGTTGAACCGAGACGGACTGGATATCGCCGAGGCTAAGGTTGCGTCTGCCGAACTCGGTTTACTCGCCGAGCGGATCGAAGACGGTACCGTGTCCGGCAAGCTGGCGAAGGAAGTATTTGAGAGACTCTGGCATGACGGTGGGTCGATCGACGACATTATCGAGCAGCGCGGACTGAAGCAGATTTCCGATAGCGGTACCATCGAGAAGCTTGTGGACGACGTTCTTGCCCAGAACCCGACGCAGTTAGAGCAATTTCGAGGTGGCAACGAAAAAGTCATCGGCTTCTTCGTCGGCCAGATCATGAAGGCCTCTGACGGTAAAGCCAATCCGAAACAGGTCAACGCCATCCTCCGGAAAAAACTCAACGAGTGATGAGTTGAACGAAGTACAGAATTTCTTGTTCGAAGGACTCGGGATCCGCGGGTCTATCGTCCGACTCGAAGAGACGTGGCGACAGGTGTTGGCCGAGCATCGATATCCCGATAGCCTCCGTCAACTGCTCGGCGAGAGCCTCGCCGCCACCGTATTGTTGACGACTGGACTCAAAGGCGCGCCCAAGGTCTCTTTGCAGCTACAGGGGGAAGGCCCGGTCAAACTGCTGCTAATCCAATGTTCCAGCGAACTCAAAGTGCGCGGTATGGCGCAGTGGCGTGACGCGGCGGAGGGTGAGCCGCTATTGGGCGAGGGACGATTGACCGTAAACCTGGATACCGGTGAGGACGACCATTGCTTTCAGGGGATAGTGCCGCTTGTGAGCGACAGACTCGATGCCTGTTTGGAGGGATATTTCAGACAGTCGGAGCAACTTCCAACTCGTCTGATGCTGACGGGCACGCAGCAGCGCGTCGCTGGTCTTCTTCTGCAGGCGTTGCCCAACAATGACGGGGCAGATCACACCTTTAACACCGCCGCGGCGCTAGCTGCCACCGTATCCCCGGGCGAGCTTAGCGAACTTCCCGCGGATCGCTTATTAGCAACATTGTTCGATAATTACACGATTCGGTTATTCAAACCGCGACGCGTCACTCACGACTGCCGCTGTACACCGAGCCATCTCGCGGGTGTCGTTCGGCTGTTAGGCGCCGACGAATTAGAAAGTCTGATCGAGGAGACCGGCGAAGTGGAACTCACGTGTGAATTCTGTAATCGCGCCTTCCGCTATGACGCTGCCGACGTCGAAGCAATCCTTGACGGGGATACGCCCGGCCA
>SMWC01000035.1 GCA_004357505.1 Gammaproteobacteria bacterium
CCGGCAGGCCTATCCGAAGCACCGCGTGATTTTCTTTCCGTTGGATCTTACCTTCATCGTTGCCCGTTTTCTTACGTTATTCGACCCGCGCCTGATCGTAATCGTGGAGTCGGAGTTTTGGCCGAACTTTCTGGCGGCCGCTCAGCATCGGGAGATTCCTGTAGCCGTTATCAATGGCAAGATGTCGTTGAAGTCTTACCAGCGCAATGCGAGGACTCGTATCGTGCCGATGTTGCTGCGTCGCATCGCGTTGCTGGCTGTCCAGACTCAAGAACATGCTGAGCGCTTGCGCCGACTCGGCGTACCAGAGTCTCGGCTGCGGGTGACGGGCAATATGAAGTACGACCTGGCGCAGCTTGTGATTTCACCTGAACAAGCGCGCGAAATCAGAGCCGCGCTCGGCTACAGCAACGATGACGTGCTGATCATCGGCGGTAGCATGCACGAACGCGAGGACGGAATTCTTCTGGATGCCTTTCTCAGTATGACTAATCAGGGTCATCGAGGCTCATTGATCATCGTGCCGCGCTACCCACGCGATGCCGGGCGCGTCGAGCAGGCTGTGAGGACAAGAGGCCAGGTCGCCGTTCTGAAGACTGCCGTCGATCGGGGCGAGCAAACGGCGCCGGGATCGAGTGGGATACTCATTGTCGACACAGTAGGGGAGCTTCGAACGCTCTACGCTGTGGCGGACATCGCCTTCGTGGGCGGAAGTCTGTTCTATCGCGGCAGCAACAAAGGCGGGCACAATCTCATGGAGCCGGCGATACTCGGTCTGCCGACTTTATTCGGGCCGTATAACTTTAGTTTTGCAGAGACGGTTCACGAGTTGCTCCGCGCTGACGCAGGATTTGAAGTTCGCGATGGGACGGAACTGGAGGCAGTCTTGATTTCACTCGTTGGCAATCGTCAGCGTCGGCGAGAAGTCGGCGGCCGCGCGCGGGAGGTGGTTCTCCGGGGACAGGGAGCGACGCAGAGAAATTATGAGCTGCTCGTTCCGCTGCTGGGCTCGGGCGGCGAGCGCTTGCCAGCCTTGGCCTTTGAACGCACAATGCCGCCAGCAGTCAGCGATTCGGATTCTACATGATCAAGAAACACGTACAGATCGGCGATATCGACTGTGGTTCAGATCAGCTGTTTTTGATCTCTGGGCCTTGCGTGATCGAGAAAGAGTCGCTGATGATGGCTACGGCGGAGCGGCTTAAAGACATCGCGGAGGAGCTCAAGCTTCCGTTGATATTCAAGTCCTCTTTCTCGAAGGATAATCGTAGCTCGCTCGAGTATTACCAAGGCCCAGGTCTTGATGAGGGCCTGAAGATTCTGGAGAAAATCAAGCGAACATTCGAATTGCCGATCCTCACGGATATTCATTACCCGAGCCAAGCTGCGCCAGCGGCTGAAGTGGTCGACATCGTACAAATCCCCGCTTATCTATGCATGCAGAGCGAACTCGTCGTGGCCGCCGCCAACACAGGCGCTGTTGTCAATCTGAAGCACGGCCAGTTTATCGCACCGGAGAACATGGCCATGCCGGTAAAGAAGATCGAAGTTTCCGGTAACGACAGGATTCTGCTCACCGAACGCGGCTATACATTCGGCTACAATGACTTGATCGTCGATCCTCGGAGCTTTCTCGTATTGGCCCAGATTGGGTATCCGGTGATCTTTGATATTACGCACGCAATCCGCAAATACGGTATTCCGAGCAAGGATCCCAAGGGCGGGACTCGAGAGTATCTATCTGTGCTGTCGAGAGCAGGGGTCGCGGCAGGTGTTGACGGAATCTTTATCGAAGCACACCCGCATCCTCCCGATGCGTTATGCGATGCTGCAAGCCAATATTACTTGGATCAACTCGCTGAGTTCGTGCGACCATTGTTGGACATTCACGCACTGGTTCGAGAGCATGCGGCCCAAGAGTTAAACGTAGGATAGGTAATGGACCTCTATTTAGACTCTGTAGACTTCAAGGAAATTGAACGAGCTATTGAGTTCGGTTTCGTCAAAGGCCTGACGACAACACCGACGTTTATGCACCGCCACGGCATCACCGATATCGACGGCGCCATCGTCAAATTATCGGGGATGGTACCGGAGTTACAGGTAGAGGCGTTGGGCGAGAGCGTAGATTCTATCCTTGCCGAGGCGGACCGTATCCTCCAAC
This sequence comes from Gammaproteobacteria bacterium, assembly GCA_004357505.1. Taxonomy (GTDB): domain Bacteria; phylum Pseudomonadota; class Gammaproteobacteria; order Steroidobacterales; family Rariloculaceae; genus SMWC01. The sequence goes on from SMWC01000035.1 coordinate 2,165, forward strand.
TGCCGCTGATACGAGAACCGGTTTTCAAGGTGCCTATCTCCAATGCCGGCGTAATCGCTTGTCAGCGGCTGACCGAGAAGGGCCATCGCGTCAACGTCCACCTGATCTACACCCTGAACCAAGCGTATATGGCGATTGCGGCCGGAGCGGCGTTCGTTTGTCCCCTCGCCGGCCGGCTCCAGGATCAGGGTCACGACGCAATAAAATTAATTGAACAGTGTGTAGAGATTATCGAGAAGCACAACTATTCGAGCAAGGTGATGTTCTCTTCGGTCCGTCATCCCGAACATGTTCGCCAGGCATTACTCACAGGCGCGCATGTCTGCACCGTGCCCTTCGGAGTTATGAACCATCTTTGCGACAATTCGCTGACCGCTCTCGGCACGGCACAGTTCCGAGAGCACACTCAACTGATGACGATCAGGGTTGGCGAGCTCGTTCGGTCTCAGAATCCCATTTGTGAGTCGTCCGAGACATTGACGACGGCTATGGTGAAAATGACCGAGTCGCGTCTCGGTACCGTCACTCTCGTTGATAGAGACGGTAATGTTGTGGGCATATTCACCGACGGTGACTTGCGCCGTAGCTTGCAAGAAAACGGGCACGATATTCTGGATGAGACCTTAGCGAAAATCGGCTTCTCGGAAAGCCCTGTGACGATAGGTCAGGATGCGTTGCTGAATGAAGCTGTGAAGCTTTTTAAGGAATTTGAAGTCGACAGCATCATCGTCGTCGACGGTGATAAGCCAGCAGGGGTGTTGGATATACAGGACCTCGTAAAACTCGGACTTCTTGGTCAAGAACATCTCTAATTACGAAGCCAATCTAAATGACACTGGACCGGCGGCCCGATTTGCGAAGCTGGGTGGGACATTTCTGACTGACGCTACCACGCTATCGAAACGTCTCGGGGCCGTTCGTGCGCTCGTATTCGATTGGGATGGCGTCTTTAACGAAGGGGTCAAGCGGCAGGGTACTGACAGCGGTTTCAGCGAAGCAGACTCCATGGGAACGAATATGTTGCGCTATGGGCTTTGGCGGCGTGACGGGGCGCTACCGGTCACAGCGATCATTACCGGACAGAACAACCCTACCGCTGAGAGTTTCGCCAAGCGAGAGCATTTTCACGTTCTTTATTCAGATGTCGGAGACAAAGGCGACATGATCGATCAGTTCTGTGCCACCTACGAGTTGGAACGAATTCAAATCGCGTGCGTCTTCGATGACATCAACGATCTAAGTATGGCTGCCGAGTGTGGTATTCGGTTCCTGGTGCGGCGCGACTCGAGCCCGTTGTTGCAGGAGTATGTGGTGCGTAACGAGTGTTGTGACTACATTACCGCGGCCGAGGGAGGCCGCTATGCGGTTCGCGAGATCGCGGAACTCGCGCTCGGTGTGATGGGGGATTTCGATGCCGTCATCCGCTCTCGAGCGGCTCACGATGACGACTACGAGCAGTACTTCTCTGCCCGTCAGGCGGTAGAAACACAGCTCGTGAGGCGTTCGGTAGCTTAAGTCACGAATCTTCAGCCATGACTATCTGGTCAGTCGTCGTCTACTTTCTTCTGCCGTTTGTGCTCTTTAATTTGCTTTGGCGCGGTATTCGTTACCCCGCTTATTGGCTCCGCTGGCCCGAGCGATTCGGTTACGTGGAGTCGATGCAAGGTCAGCGGGTCATCTGGGTGCACGCGGTGTCGGTTGGGGAGGTGCGCTCGGCGGCCGAGTTGGTTAACGAACTGGCCGACCGCTATCCTCGCCATCGTGTACTTGTAACGACCATGACGCCGACAGGTTCCAGGCAGGTACAGGAGTTGTTCGGCGGCCGCGTCCGTCATGCGTACGTGCCTTATGATCTCCCCGGCTCGGTCCGTCGCTTTATGACGAGAGTTGCTCCGGAACTTGCGGTCATTGCGGAGACCGAGTTCTGGCCCAATCTGTTCAAGGCTTGCCAAGATCGAGGAATTCCGCTGTTTCTCGTGAACGTGCGACTCTCTCAGGAATCCTTGCGGGGCTATTTACGTGTTCCGCGAACGGCGCGAGCCATGTTAGAGCGAGCTACTCTGATCTGCGCCCAAACCAACGCCGACGCGCAGCGACTGCAGAGCCTCGGAGTCGCGCAACCCCGTGTCGAGGTCACCGGTAACCTGAAGTTTGACGCACCGTTAGCGGCGTCGCTGCTGGCGGAAGGGGCGACGCTTCGGCAGCAATGGGGAGCAGACCGCCCGATATTGATTGCGGCCAGCACTCACGGCGGGGAGGAGAAAAAAGTGCTTGCTGCCTACAAGACGCTGCGAAAGGTCTACACGAATTTGCTGCTTGTCCTGGTGCCGCGACATCCCGAGCGGTTCAACGCGGTGGCCCGCCTGTGTCGGCGAAGCGGTGTACGGGTGGCGCTCCGCAGCAGACATCGAGGTGTTCTACCGGCCGAGATAGGAATTTTGGTCGGGGACACGATGGGCGAGCTCCAAAGACTTTACGCCGCCTCGGATATTGCTTTCGTTGGCGGGAGTCTCGTGACGGTGGGTGGGCACAACTTACTTGAGCCCTGCGCGGTCGGCGTGCCGGTCATCTTCGGACCCCATATGTTTCATTTTGCGGAAATCAGTACGATGGTCCTGGAGCGGGGTGCAGGTCGCCAGGTGCACGATGAGGCTGGTCTCGCGGAGACGGTCGCGCTATATCTGGAGCAACCGGAACTGCGCAGGGCTACTGGCGAAGCAGCGCAGAAGCTCGTGGCGGAGAATCGTGGTGCCGTCGAGCGAACTCTGCAGCTGATGTCCGACTCCCTGCGATGGACGCGGCCTGAGTTGGATACATCGAACTCCGTATTCGTTCTTCGTGATTAACTAGCCTGGTGCTATTGGTGACCCGATAACCTACAGCAACCCCCGCCAGCTCCGCGGTCAATTCCGATGAAGGGTTCAAAGTTCGGTGCATTGGCTCTCCTGAGTCTAGGCAGTATCGCTGCCGCTCAACGAGCTTATGGCTTCGGTCCGGACGGTCACCGCATCGCCGGACTGGTGGCAGAAACCTATCTATGTGAAGAAGCGAGGCTGGAGATCGGCCGCTTAGATGAGGGCGACGGCCTGGCGGAACTCGGGTTATGGGCTGACCGGATCCGCACGCGGCCGCCGTGGGATGACTCTGGGCCATGGCACTACGTCAATATCGCCGATGAAGATTCATTCGACGACTATCGATCTCCGCCGGAGGGGGACGCCCTGTGGGCGATCGCGCACTTTCACTCGCGTCTGCGTGACGAGAATCTCACCCAGGAACGGCGAAGTGAAGCCTTGAAATTTCTCGTGCATTTCATTGTCGACCTGCACCAGCCACTGCACGTCGGACGTTGGGCAGATCGCGGCGGCACCAGTACAGAAGTCTTTCTCGGCGATGAGCGAACCAACCTGCATCGATTCTGGGATACGGATGCGATTCGCGAAGACGAACTGCCGGCTGCACGCTATGCACGCAATATCATGCCCATGGTGATGTTACTGGCCGCCAGGCACCAGCCGAGCCCACCCCGCCAATGGGCGGCGGAAGGGCTGTCGCTCAGGACCGTTATTTATGCATTCGATCCGGAGACGCGCCGGCTCGACGAGGATTATCTGCAGACCGCGAGCGATCTAGTGAAGTTGCGCTTGATTCAGGCAGGGTTGCGCTTAGCTGATCAACTTAACGAAATATTCTGTCCCGCAAGCACCTCACTCAGTCCGTAACGCTTCCAATGGCTCCAGTGCAGCCGCACGGTGCGCCGGAAGGACGCCTGCGATCAAGCCGATGATTACCGCGATAGTCTCGGCAAGCACCACATAGACCGGCGCGATTTGAGCCGGCATCGCAGGAATGGTCAGATTAACAACTGCAACGATACCCAGGCCGACGAGCAGGCCTGCGATACCGCCTAATCCCGCGAGCAGGACGGCCTCGCCGAGGAATAGTTGCAAGATTCGACGCCGCTTTGCGCCTATCGCACGCAGTAGTCCGATCTCCGGGGTACGCTCACGTACTGCGATCGTCATGATCGTGAATATGCCGACGCCGCCAACTAGCAGGGAGATGCCGCCCAGCACGGCGATTCCAAAGGTCAAG
>SMWC01000036.1 GCA_004357505.1 Gammaproteobacteria bacterium
CATGCGCGCCTATTCCACGCGGAACGTTGCACAGTTGCTAGGGAAATCTCAGGCACACGTGCGGTCATTCGCACGAGCCCGTTTCGTCTCACCGCTGAAGACCCCTGGCGGCCACTATCGCTTTTCGTTCCAGGACCTAGTTCTGCTGCGCACTGCGAAGGGGCTGACCGAGGCTAACTTGGGCTGTCGACGCATGTGGCGGACACTGCGGGCACTGCGCAAGCAGCTCCCATCCGACCGGCCGCTGAGCTCGGTGCGTGTGCTCGTCGAGCGCGACAGCGTTTTGATCCAGGAACAGAACACCACCTGGGAACTCGAGTCCGGACAAACCGTTATGGACTTCGCCGCGACTGAGCTCGAAGAAAAGATCGCACCGTTGCGCGATGCCTCCGCCGCTCGAGCCAAGACCCAAGTCAACAGCGGTGGCGAGTGGTTCGATCTCGGACTGGAGTTCGATCGACTCGGTGCGCGCGAAGACGCCTGTGCCGCTTACCGGGAAGCGCTGAGCGTGGACGCCGACCACGTCAACGCAAAAATCAACCTCGGGCGCTTGTTGCACAACGATAGGGTCTACCGGCAGGCCGAAGAACTCTATCGAGAGGCCCTGCGCATCGATCCCGCGAACTCCATCGCCGCGTTTAATCTAGGCGTCGTGCTGGAAGACCAGGGCGCTATTCAGGAGGCATTGGAGACCTATCAGCATGCGCTGGCCGTCGACCCGACCATCCCAGACGTGCACTACAACATCGCCCGTCTCTACGAGCACCAGGGCAATCACCAGGCCGCACGGCACCATTTTTCCCGTTTCAGGGCCCTGCGGAGCAAGCAGGGCAACTAGCTCACAGTTTGGCGCTTTGCTCGAACACCACGGTCAACGACCTCGGTCGGCAAGCCGTTAATACCCGCGAACAAGCAAGTTTTCGGCTTCGGACATGGACACGATCACGTTGATACTACCTTCAGGAGAGACCCAAGAGCTGCGGATTGTGAGCATCCGGGGCGAGCGGCGGCTGCAGGGTTTTGCGGATACCGGCGTGTTCCGCATTACGACCGTCAGCCAGGGGACTGTGGACGACAGACCAAAAACCGACTGCCGCGGCGACGGCGGACCTGCATTTGCCACCGTCGAGATCACCGGCGATCTTGACTTCGCCAGAAGCGACGACGGCGACCACCCCTATAATCGCTACGGCCAGGGGATATGCGCAGACTCCTTTCAGAGTCGTAAATCGCGATCCACGCCTAGCTGATGCAGGCCGACTAACGTCCCCGTTTCGCGACGACCCGCGGCATCGGTCATCGCAACATATCGTACGTCACCCATAGATAATTCCGCCGGTTACAGCGTAAAGATACTTCAGGTTCTCGAATCGCCGTGCCTCGGCAAGCAGATCCTACTCCCAACGCATGACGAAAGCTTGGGCAGACAAGAAATAACAGCTATGCTTTGATGAAAATATCGACGCTGCAGCCTAGACGGATCATCATCGTCACCGTAAGCGAACTCATGTTTGCCGTGACGATGCGGAGGTTCCTCTGGGCTCTTCGGCCGCCGGGCAACGAATCGGTGCGCACCTAAAGAAGATTAGGGGATGAAACAGGACTACGTAGAACTTCGCGAACTTCTGCTGGCAAAACGAGAGGAGCTAGCGGTTCGCTTGGCACGCCTGAAGAAGAACCTCACCTCAGGACGTAGCGCGGACTCCCAAGAACAGGCCCAAGAACTGGAGAACGCCGAGGTCGTCGACGCGTTGGGCAACGAAGCACAGTTGGAACTCAGCAGAATTGCACAAGCCTTGGATCAGATGAAACATGATCACTATGGTGAGTGCGTCACATGCGGGGAGGAGATCCCGCTCGCGCGGCTCAAAGCATATCTCTTCGCTGAGCGTTGTATCCGCTGTGCGACGGCCGAGGAAAATCGTCTGGATCGTTAGCCGGGTCCGATCCCTGACGATCACCGCGGCGTCACGCAGGAACGAGCCTCTCGCGCAGTTCTTTCCAGGCATCGAGTAACGCTTCCCGCCGCGCACCAACCGTCTCGACGGCAGCCTGTTTGATCGGTCCGTAACCTCGAATCTGATCCGGCAGGCCGGCAAGTTCGACGGCCATTGCGTAATGCGGCTCATCCAACTCCTCGCATAGCCCGGCCAACAACGCTTCGTAGTCGGCGATGAGCTGCCGTTCCAAGCGCCGCTCTTTGGTGTAAGAGAAGAGATCCAGCGCTGTGCCACGCACAAACCGGAACTTGGCCAGTACGCGGAGGACGACCAGGATCCAGCTACCGAAGGCGTATTTCTTAGGCCGGCCGGAATTGGGGTCGATTCCGGCGATCAAAGGCGGCGAGAAATGGAAGCGCAGCTTGAGGCGACCCTGATACTCCGATCGCAACTGCTCAAGAAAGCCGGTCTGCGTGTAGAGCCGCGCCACTTCATACTCATCCTTGTACGCAAGCAACTTGAAATAATTCCTCGCGACGGCCTCGGCAAGCTCAGTACTGTCTGGACGTGCTTCGTTTTCCACTGCCCGGACGCGAGCAACTAATCGCTCGTAGCGCTCGGCGTAAGCGCGATCCTGATACTGACCGAGGAATGTCATACGTCGCGACACGATCTCGTCCAAGGAGCTGGACAGGTCCTGCGCGGGCTCACCAAGCCCGCCCGCGAGTTGCTCTACCTTATCGGGATCGAAGACAGCGTAGCGACCCCACGCCAATGCGCGTTTGTTCTGCTCAACATTCGAACCGAACAGCTCCAGCGCGCGCTCCAGCGATTCAGCCGCTACGGGTAACAGGCCACGCTGCAGAGCAGCCCCCAACAACAAGACGTTAGCGGAAAGGCTGTCACCGGTTAAAGCCTTCGCCAGACGTGAGGCATCGAGCGCGAAAAAGCCGTCGGGTCGACTGGCTCCGCCGAGCGCCGCCAGCAACGCCTGACCCGGGAATTCGAGATCGCGCTCGGTGATAAAACTCGGCGGCATCTCTTCGTGGGTATTCACGAGCACGGCCGAGCGATCCACGGCCAGGGTGATTAGCGACTCCTTGCCGGCAGCGACCAGCAGGTCCCCACCGAGCAATAGGTCGACTTGCCCAGCCGGGATGCGGGCGCTATGCAGGTCTTCGCTTGTCTGCGCTATGCGAATGTGTGAGAGCACGGCGCCGAACTTCTGGGCCAGGCCGGTCTGGTCGAGCTCCATGACCGCCTTGCCTTCCAGGTGCGCCGCCAAACCGATCAGCCCGCTGGCGGTTACGACGCCCGTACCGCCCACACCGGCGATGAGGACATTATACGGCGACGATGACAGATCCGGCGTGGCCGGTTCCGGTGGGCTCGGTAGAACGTCAGGGTCCAGCGGAATCGGCGCTTTTGGCTCAGCGCCATGCAACGTGACGAAGCTCGGGCAAAAACCATCCAGACAACTGAAGTCCCGGTTGCAGGACGACTGGTTTATCGCACGTTTGCGGCCGAACTCGGTTTCCACGGGAACCACCGATAAACAGTTGGAGATTCGGTTGCAATCGCCACAGCCTTCGCAAACCAATTCATTAATAACGACACGTTGCGCCGGTGTCTCGATCAGGCCGCGCTTGCGCTTGCGGCGTAATTCGGCAGCGCAGGTTTGATCATAGATCAGCGCCGAGACCCCTCGCTGCTCCCGCAGATCAAGCTGCAGACGGTCCAACTCCCGGCGATGATGAACTGACACCTCCTTCGGCAGATTAACGTCACGCGCCACTCTCTTCGGATCATCGCTGACGATGAGGACCGGCCGCACGCCTTCGGCAACCAGCTGCTGTGCGACCTGTCCGGCAGTGAAGCCGCCCTCCACCGGTTGCCCCCCGGTCATCGCCACGGCATCGTTATAGAGGATCTTGTAGGTAATGTTGACGCCGGCCGAGACCGCCGCCCGGATGGCGAGTGAACCCGAATGGGTATAAGTTCCATCGCCAAGATTTTGAAAAACATGCTCGGTGTCGGTGAACGGTGCACGACCGATCCATGTGGCGCCTTCGCCTCCCATCTGGGTGTAGGTCTCGGTATTCCGGCCCATCCAAGCCGCCATGAAATGGCAGCCGATCCCGGCAATCGCGAGACTGCCCTCCGGCACGCGGGTCGAGATATTGTGCGGGCAGCCTGAACAAAAGTGTGGTGCCCTGGCCCCATTTCCTGTGACGGCCTTGACGGCGTCATCTTTCTGGGCGAGAAAGTTCAAGCGCTCATCGATATCGGGGCTCGAGTAGTAACGCGAAAGCCGGCTTCCTAACGCCCTCGCCACTGTCGCCGCACTCAACTCACCAGCGGACGGCAGAAGCCAGTCGCCATGTTCATCGAGTTTGCCGACGATCGTCAGCCTGGACTCGGGCTGCCGGTCGAACAGCTGCTCCTTTACCTGAGCCTCGATTACGCCGCGCTTTTCCTCGATGACGAGAATTTCTTCGAGGCCCTCTGCAAATTCACGAATACCTTCAGCCTCTAGCGGCCAACTCATTCCAACCTTATACAGGCGAATACCGACTTCACTGGCCCGCTGCGTACCGATACCTAGATCGGCCAGCGCCTGAAGAGTATCGCCGTGAGATTTGCCAGTGGTAATCAAACCGAGCCGCGGCTTAGGACTATCGATGACGATGCGATCGAGCCGATTTACGCGTGCGAACGCGGCCGCCGCTTTGAGTTTATATGTGTGCAGCCGGACCTCTTGCTCGAGCGGTGGGTCCGGCCAACGTATCCCAAGACCGTCGGCAGGCAATTCGAATTCGGGTTGAACGATCTCGAAGCGGTCGTGATCGAAGTCGATCGTTTGGGACGCATCGGCGGTCTCCTGGATGACCTTCATACCAACCCAACAGCCGCTGAAACGCGATAACGCATAGCCCATGAGCCCAAGCTCAATCAACTCCTGAACATTCGCAGGATTCAGTACCGGCATCATGGCATCCATGAAACTGTACTCACTCTGCTGGGGCAGTGTCGATGACTTACAGGCGTGATCGTCGCCGGCCGCCACCAACACGCCGCCATGACGCGAAGTACCTGCGGCGTTACCGTGCTTAAACGCGTCCCCCGACCGGTCGACTCCCGGCCCTTTGCCATACCACAGACTGAATACGCCATCGACCTTGGCGCCGGGGAACAGAGTCGCTTGCTGAGTGCCCCAAATCGACGTCGCCGCCAACTCCTCGTTGAGTCCCGGTTGAAAACGAACGCCAGCTTGGTCCAGAACCTGGCTAGCACGCCACAATTCTCGATCCAGGCCGCCCAGAGGTGAGCCGCGGTAACCGGAAACAAATCCGGCCGTGTTGAGACCCGCGCGTTGGTCTCGGTCATGCTGCAGCAACAGCAGCCGTACGAGCGCTTGCAGTCCCGTGATGAAGAGTGTCTTCTTATCCAGTTGGTAACACTCATCCAACCTATCGATGTGGCGGAGATTCATCTCAGGATCTCGATATCCGCCGTTGGAAGCGTCCCAGCTGAGCAGTAATCATTCTTCATGATATCTGGATACGGACGAGAATCTAAGCGCTAGTGTGCCGGCACTACGGATCGGGGTGATCCGATAGCACGTCCATGAAAATATTCGCATCAACATTGGCCCCGCTCAATACGATCCCGACACAGTCGTAGTCAGCGGCAGCCTTACTCAACACGGCGGCTAACGCCACTGCTCCGGACGGTTCAAGCACGAGCTTCAGGTGGCGCGCGCCGAATGCCATCGCATGAGCCGCTTGGGCATCGGTCACAGTTATCCCTGCGGTCAGTATCCGGCGATTGATGGCGAAGGTGATGGCGCCCGGCGTCGGGGCCATCAGCGCATCACAGATCGTCGTCGGCTGTCCGCGCACAACTTGCCGCGATTCGGCCGCGAGCGAACGCCGCGTCTCATCGTATCCCTCCGGTTCAACCGCGTAGAGCCGACACTCAGGAAATAATTCGGCTAGGCTGAGCCCGCAACCGGCAATGAGGCCTCCCCCGCCACAGGGGGCGTATAGCGCAGCCAGCTTCAAACCCTTCGTCTGAGCGTAACGGCCAAGCTCCAGGCCCACGGTACCTTGGCCGGCGATGACGTCAGGGTGATCGAACGCCGGTATCAGTGCGGCGCCGCGCTCGGTCGCGATCTGTGCCGCAAGTTGTTCACGATCCTCGCGATAACGATCGTAGAGAATGACTTCGGCGCCTAGCGTTCGCGTCTTGAGCTCCTTAATCTTGGGTGCATCCTTGGGCATCACAATGGTGGCCCGGACATCAAGCCACTTTGCCGCCAGCGCAACACCCTGGGCATGATTTCCCGACGAAAACGCCACGACCCCGGCGCTGCGTTCCGTATAACTAAGCTGCAAAAGACGATTGAGCGCACCACGAATTTTAAAGCTGCCGCCGTACTGAAGGGATTCAGTCTTGACTAGAACACGCGTGCCTGCGCGTTGATTCAGGACATCCGACTCGAGTACTGGCGTTGCGATCAACCAATCCCGAAGCCGGCCACCAGCCTCTTCTACATCGCCTGCGGTCGGCAGCACACCCGTCATACACTCACAGCTTGCTCTCGTACCAGGCCGGTAATATAGTCGAGAACTACGGTCGGCCACACCCTCTACCCCACCCCAAACGCCGGCTTGTGAAGGACTGCCGACCCTGGCAGCGGCTTCCCGACACTCGAACAGACTGAGACAATCGCTTCGCCATGCATGAAGACAAGCTCGATCTCTGGCAGCACTCTCATTCATTTGGTCAACATTTAGAGCGGCCGGGTGAGAAGCGTACGCTGATCGTCATCGCGCTGACGAGCGTGATGATGGCCGTAGAGATCAGCGCAGGACTTGCTTTCGGCTCCATGGCCCTCCTCGCCGATGGCCTGCATATGGCCTCGCACACGGCAGCACTAAGTATCAACGCGTTCGCCTATATCTACGCGCGCCGTCAAGCCCACAGCGAAAAATTCAGCTTCGGCACGGGCAAGGTCAACACGCTCGGTGGTTTCACAGGCGCGATACTGCTGGCGGGTTTCGCTCTATTCATGGGCTGGGAGAGCGTGGCTCGACTTCTGTCCCCACTACAGATCGCCTTCGATCAAGCCATCTTCGTCGCCTGCATGGGTCTGATCGTCAACGGCGCTTCTGTCCTTATCCTCAGACACGGCCAGCATTCCGAGCCCGACCCGGATGCGGCAGCCGAATCGGGCGCGCGGGATCACGCCCATGATCACGAGGACCACAACCTGCTCGCCGCCTACCTGCACGTTCTGGCCGATGCGCTGATCTCGCTACTGGCGATCTTTGCCTTGTTGAGCGTCAAGTACTTCGGGCTGCTTTGGGCTGATCCGGTTATCGGCATTTTCGGTGCCGTCCTCGTTGCACGTTGGTCGCTAGGTCTGCTTCACGCCACGGCGAAAATTCTGCTCGACCACCAAGCGCCGGACGAACTCAGAGCGGCGGTGAGAGACCACATCGAGTCCCTGGATGACAACCGGGTGGTGGATCTGCACATCTGGTCTGTCGGACCGAATATCTACTCGGCAATCCTGGCGATCGTTACCCATCATCCGCGCCCCCCCGAACACTACAAGGCGCTGCTGCCGAAGGACCTGAATCTGGTCCACATCACGATCGAAGTCCACACCATCAACGACGCCCTGCGATGACTTCTTAGACCGCCGCGATCGTTATAATTCCAGCGATGAGCGATTCGACCCCGGGCACATCTGTACAACAAACTCACTCCGACGGACCCTTGGTTCGGCTGCACGGCGTGGATGTCACACTCGCCGGCAATTCTGTGCTGCACAACCTCAACTGGGAGCTGCACGCTGGTGAACATTGGGCGATCGTCGGTGCAAACGGCAGCGGCAAAACCAGTTTCCTGCGGCTCGTTGCCGGGACGCTGTGGCCCGCTCCCAATAGCGGCACACGCCGGTATGACTTTGGCCGGGAACTGCAGATCGATGCCGTGCAGGCGCTCGGGAAAATCACGCTCATCGGTCATGAGTTGCAGGACCGCTACACGCGCCTGGGTTGGAATTTCGACGCCGTGGATGTCGTGCTCTCCGGACTGAAGAGAACTTCAATCCCGCGTCACGAACCCGCGCCACAGGATCGTATCCGGGCCCGTGGGATGCTGCGAAAACTCAAGCTGTTACATCTGGCAGAGCGGCCGTTTCTCGAACTCTCTCGCGGCGAGCAACGACGCATTCTGATCGCGCGCGGACTGGCGTTCAAGCCGATCATTCTGATTCTCGATGAGCCTGTCGCAGGCCTCGACGCGAAATCCCGCCGGGCCTTAAATGAGATGATCGAGCAAATCAGCGCGGACATCACCGTACTGTGCTCCTACCATCAAGCCGCGAATCTGCCGCGTAACATGAACCGAATGCTGCGACTCGCTGACGGTCATGTCGTCGAGTCTGGCCCGATCTCCGCAACGAGCAACGCCTATGGCGACCACACGAATGCGGACTCCACCCGCCGCGAAAGTTCGCCGCCGGTTGCAGCGAGTTCGGAAATAACCATCATCGATGTGCAACGCGCGGCCGTGTGGCTCGATAAACGCCGCGTGTTGGCGGATATCTCTTGGCGGTTGATGGACGGAGAGCATTGGCAATTAACCGGGCCGAACGGCGCCGGGAAGAGCACCTTTCTGCGTTTGCTGCATGGCCAGTTACGCCCGGCCAAAGGCGGCAGCATCGAGTTTCCCGGCATCGATGATCCTGACAACGTCTGGTCGCTGCGGCGGCAGGTCGCCTGGGTCTCTCCCGAACTCCAGGCGGGTTACTGGTACCCGTGTACGGTCTACCAGTGCGTCGCCTCGGGGTTCGAGTCCAGCATCGGGCAGACGCGACGCTTAAAGCGAGTGGAAGCCGAGCTGGTTGCGGAGCTACTCGAGCAGTTTGATCTGGCCGACCTCTCGAAGCGCAATGTAAAGGCGCTGTCTTACGGGCAATTCCGTCGCGTTCTGATCGCACGCGCCGTGGTCCATCGGCCGAAAGTGCTGCTGCTCGATGAACCCTGGGAAGGCCTCGACTCGGGTAATCTGGAACTTGTTACTCGCGAGCTTAACCAGATTATCGCGCGCGGTACGCAGTTAGTGTGCGCTTCTCATCTGCACCAATATACCGAACAATTTAACCGCGAGCTTGTCTTCGAGCACGGCCGAATCGTCCGAGCCGGATGAGCGACAATAGGAGTTTTCGACGATGGAGCTTAAGAGCAAGACGGTCCTCGTAACCGGCGCAGCACGGGGCCTCGGAGCCGCGATTGCCAAGGGCGTCGCTGCCCAGGGTGCCGATCTGGCGCTCGTAGATCTCGATGAGACGAGTCTCGCTGACACACAACGGACCTGCGAGGAACTGGGTGTCACCGTGCGTAACTATGGTACCAACGTCGCGAATGAGGCGGAGGTCATCGCGCTATTCGACCAGGTAGTGCAAGACTTTGGCCGTCTTGACGGTCTAGTCAACAACGCCGGCATTCTCAGAGACGGTCTGCTCGTAAAGACTGAGGATGGCCAGATTACCGATAAGATGAGTCTGGAAGACTGGCAAGCCGTCATCGATGTTAATTTGACTGGTGTATTCCTGTGCGGACGCGAGGCAGCCGAGCACATGATTCGTCTCGGCGCAGCCGGTTGCATGATCAACTTGTCGAGCATTTCACGGGCTGGAAATTTCGGTCAGAGCAATTATTCCGCAGCCAAGGCCGGCGTCGCTGCACTGACGGTTGTGTGGTCCAAGGAACTCGCACGCCACGGAATCCGTGTGAACGCGATCGCGCCGGGTTTCGTGAATACGGAGATGGTCGCCAGTATGAGGCCGGAGATTCTCGAGAAGGCCGTCGCCAATATTCCGCTCGGCCGGCTGTGCGAACTTGAAGAGATCGCGCATACGGCACTGTACCTGTTCGAGAACGACTACGTGGATGGCCGGATCATCGAGATCGACGGTGCCCTGCGGCTTTGAGTCCCGACGAGGCCGCCCGGCCGCGATGACTCGCGACCGGGCAACTTCTTAGCTTACGTCACTAGGTTCCGCTCAAGTTGTAGCCTTGCTCATCATGGAGCACGAGATCGAGGCCTTCCTGTTCCTCTTCGTCGGAGACGCGCAAGCCGATGACGGCGTCGATGACCTTTAGGATAATGAAACTCATCACCCCGCAGTAAATAATAGTCGCACCGATTCCGACGACCTGCTTGCCAACCTGGGACGCGATCGTCATTCCCTCTCCCAAGCCGACGCCGCCCAGGCCTGCGTGAACGAATACGCCCGTCAAGAGCGCGCCGATGATTCCACCGACACCGTGCACACCGAAGACATCCAGAGAGTCGTCATAACCGAGCCTGTACTTCACCTTGACGACCGCCAAGTAGCATCCGTACCCGGAAGCCGCGCCGATCGCCAGCGCGCCCATCGGCCCGACATAACCGGACGCCGGCGTAATCGCGACCAGGCCCGCGACCGCGCCCGAGACCAGGCCCAGAGCACTGGGCTTACCGTGGCCCAGCCATTCCGCGAACATCCAAGTCAGTGCTGCGGCCGCTGCGGCAATCTGCGTGACCGCCATGGCCATGCCCGCCGTACCATCCGCGGCTAGCTGACTACCAGCGTTAAAGCCGAACCAACCGACCCACAACATCGCGGCCCCGACCATCGTCAGCACCACATTACTGGGCTTCATCGGCGACTGTGGAAATCCGCGCCGTTTTCCCATCACCAGGGCTGCCACGAGGCCGGCAATACCGGCGTTGATGTGAACCACCGTGCCGCCTGCGAAATCGAGCACGCCTAACTCGCCAAGCCAGCCGCCGCCCCAGACCCAGTGGGCGATCGGCGCGTAAACCACGCTGACCCAGATCACCATAAACCACAGCAGCGCCGAGAACTTCATGCGCTCGGCGAATGCCCCAACGATCAGCGCCGGCGTGATGATGGCGAAGGTTAGTTGGAACATGGCGAACACGGATTCCGGGATTGTGCCGCTCAGCGCATCGACGGTCACCCCGGCCATGAAGGCCTTACCGAGACCGCCCACTACGCCCCCGACATCGTCACCGAAGGCCAGACTGTAGCCGTACAGTACCCAGATGATGGTCATCGTGCAGCAGATAGCGAAACACTGCATCATCACGGACAGG
>SMWC01000005.1 GCA_004357505.1 Gammaproteobacteria bacterium
CGAGAAAGATATCGATGACGACGTACGTTCCGTCATCACTGAGCGTGTATCGCTCGACGACATGCTTCTGTGCACCCGACGGGACACCCGTGCCGTTACCGGAACGGAGATCCGCAAATTGCGCCGTATCGACGACCAGAACGCCATCCTCCCACCGGCCGATCGAGTGGCCTTGACGGGTCCGCTCACCACTCTCCGGATGTTCCCGCCCGTCCATATGGATGATTCGATCCGAGTCAAAAAACTCG
Organism: Gammaproteobacteria bacterium; assembly: GCA_004357505.1. Taxonomy (GTDB): domain Bacteria; phylum Pseudomonadota; class Gammaproteobacteria; order Steroidobacterales; family Rariloculaceae; genus SMWC01. Next base: position 249 of record SMWC01000005.1, read on the forward strand.
CTTCGTAGCAGAATTGTCTGCTCGCCGATTTGAATCTCGTTGACGAACAAGCCGACCGCGACAATCGCGGGCGAGGTCGGCCCGACGCAGCTCGCAGCCGGACTGTCGGTGTAAAAATTGTATTGCGCCTTCGCGGCGGCGCCCTTCTCGGTTAACGGGACCTCGCTCAGAAGTTCGTAGAACGGATCGATGGTTGCGCCGCGCCCCTTCCAGAGGCCCGCCAGGTCCGTCGTCGTGGCGCTCGAGCGCGGATCGCCAGAGCGTTGCGCCAGAGTCGTCCCGTCTTCCTTTTCGAGCGACAGCAAAAGGACATAGTTGCGGCCCGCCGCTCGCTCGGGATGGCCCCTGACCGTAATGGCGTCCCCGGGCCGTAGCGAATCGGGCGTCCAGCCACTACGTATCATGATCGGCGTCGCGCCCGTTTCGACTTCCCATGCCACGACTCCGCCGAGGGCATCGGTGCCCTCCACGTCGATGTAGACATGAGGATTTCGCCAGAGAAAACGAGTGACCGTGCCCTGAAAGGCCACGACCGCATCGGTATCGAAGCCCGCTTCGCTGTGATGGCCTGAGGCCGGCAAGACCACGGCCGCTGCCAGTGCGGCTAACGCAGTGCACCCCCACGAACGGCGACCACTTGCTGGCATCGGTGCTCTACAAATCTTCCCTATCCCATTCGCAGTTATACGGTCTGATTGCCTCGCCGGGCACCCAGATCCAGGTCCTCCCCAGCTCGACCGGCTCGGTAAAGATCGCCGGGTCCGTCGCCGTGAGTCCGTAGTTTAGGGTCCGGCCATCGGCGCTCGGTGTAAAGCGCTCGACGAGGTGCAGCGCATCGGTCTGCCGAATTCCGGATTGATCGAACCACGGCCAATCGATGTCGGTCGTCGTGACCTCGAGCGTGTCGCCGTCCCAACGCCCGACCGAATGGCCATACGGACTCGAATCCGCACCGCCGGCACGAACGTCAGCACCCATGTGTATTCGGCGCATCGTATCCAGCTCCTCCAAATACAGCAGAATGTCGTCGCCGTCCCGCACGAATTCCAGCGGGTAACCCTGATCCATGATCGCCGGCATCCCGTTACGACAATGAATATAGGGGTTGTCGGCCACCGGATCCCAAGTCGCCTGGTCCGCCCGAGCCTGTTCGGTCAGCGGATAGCTGTCGCGCCACAGCGCGCGTTCGGTATCGTCGGCTCCAGATACCGAGCCATCCCGGCTCCAGACTCGAAACAGGCCGGTCACCGTAGCGCTCGAACTGTGTATTTTCTCCGCCTGGTAGTCCGCGAGCGCTGTTCCCGCCAGCGTCTGTGTCCAGCGCGGGGCGGCTAAATTTTCGGCGACGAGCTCTCGACCATCGGTCAAGAGTACGTTGGTCACGAACATTGCGTGCGGATTGCGGCGGCCGCGAAAGCCGGCCATAAGCAATGCGTCCCCGACATGGAAGATGTCGGGCCCAAGGCCGGCACGCGCTAGCTGCGTGGACGCCCTCGTCTCGCCGAGCCAGACGACGGTGCTGCCGTCGTCCCCTACCGTCTCAACAATCAGTAGCGTATGGGGGTTCCGCCACTCGATCTCGGTCAGGGTCCCGGCGATCTCAACGATATCGCTCCGGTCGAAATGGACGTTGGGTGAGTGATGTGCGCCCGCAGCGGCGTACACGGCCAATGCCCCTAACAGAGTCAAGATTCGAGTCATGAGACCGGTTCCGCCCGCTCGTTCTTCCGCAGTCGATTATTACACTTTTTGTCGGCACGGACGCCCGCGGGCTGGCACAATCCGCGGCCATGGAGCCGCTGACCGACATCGGGCTGAATCTCACCCACGATAGCTTCGACGCGGATCGTACCGAAGTGATTCAGCGGGCGGAGGCGGCGGGTGTCGCGCGCTTCATCATCACCGGCACATCGGTGACTGAGAGCGCCCGGGCCCTGGAACTCGCCCAGTCTCAGCCCGGCAAATTTTTCGCGACCGCCGGAATTCATCCCCATCATGCCAAGCAGTTCGATCAATACAGCAGCGACGCGCTTCGCGTGCTGCTGCAAAACCCGGAGGTCGTCGCGGTCGGCGAATGCGGTCTGGACTTTTTCCGCAACTTCTCACCGCAGCAGGCTCAGGAAACGGCCTTCGCCGCCCACTTGGAGCTCGCGGCGGAGACCGGCCTACCTGTCTTCCTGCACCAGCGTGGTGCCCAAGAGCGTTTTATCAACATACTGCGCCCTGTCCGGAACCGGCTTGCCGGCGGTGTTGCGCACTGTTTCACAGGGGGGATCGACGAGTTGCGGCCGTTGCTCGATCTGGATCTCTACATCGGTATCACCGGCTGGCTGTGTGATGAGCGACGCGGTGACGCACTGCGCGCGGCGGTACCGGCGATCCCGCTCAATCGCCTGCTCGTGGAAACCGATGCGCCCTACCTCTTACCGCGCGACCTGGCGAAACAACCTCGCTCGCGGCGCAACGAGCCCAGCTTCCTGCCGCATATTCTCCACCGACTTGCTGCAGCGATCGACAAGCCCGTCGATCGCGTCGCTGAGGCCACGCGCCTCAACACCGAGCGCCTGTTCAGATTGGCTTAGCCTACCGCGGCGCCGGCTCGGTGACCTGCTGGACTTTTTCCCAGTGCGGATAGAAGGCTTCCATCAAGCGATCCAGCTCCGCTCTCGCAGGTTTTCGGTAACGAGCTCGAAGCTCGTCCGGGAAGATCACGTGTGTTGGGCGACCTTTGCTGAAGTCAGCTTCTTCAGAAAACAGGATATGACCAGTTACCGGTAGGTCTCTCGCCTGCACCTTGAGCGCTGCGACCCGGTCGTAAAGTGCCGGTTGCGGATTGTGGAACGAAAAACGCCGTGCACGACTGATCACGGTCCATTCATCCATGCGATCGCTCGCGAATACCACTCCCTTGATACTGTTGATTTCGACAACCACCAAGCCCTTGGCCGTCAGTAACACGTGCTGAAGGTGGATCTGACCGCCCATGCCGTCGGGCAACAGAATGTCCTGCATCGAGTCCACAGCGATCGAGCGTAACGTCTCCTCCAGGTCACGGCGACGATGACGCCAGCGATGAACCAGGGCCAGCACAAGGATGGCGGCAACAATGGCTACGGCGAGCGCTATCAGGTAGTTATAATTCACTTTAAATATTTGTGATAAATTACTGTATTTTAATGTTTTTACCAGTCGTCCAGAGCCCCGGCTAACGCTGACGCATGCGGTTGCAAGGCCTCGCAGTGTGCTGGCAGTTCAAGCAGTACCGCAAGCTCAGGCGGAACCGGTACGGACGCGTCAATAATTTCCTCGACGATAGTGTCGAACTTTGCCGGGTGAGCCGTCGCAACGATGATCCAGGGTTCCCCGATGCGACGGGCCTGGGGCAGCTGATCGTAGGCCCAGGCTGCGGTCGCCGTGTGCGGGCACCAGACCCGGCCCAACCGCCGATAGTCCTTGGCAATCTGCTGACGAATGGCGGCGTCGTCTACGGGGTAAACCTCCACCGCGCGGCGTAACTCGCCGAAGTCCGGAATCAGGTCGCGAAGACGCTCCATATTGCTCGGATCACCGACGTCCATCGCAGAAGCGAGTGTCTGGATACTCGGCCGAGGCTGCCAGTCGCCGGTGGCAAGAAAATCCGGAATTGTTCGGTTGGCATTGGTCGCCAGGATGATATCGCCGATCGGCATCCCCATCGCCCTTGCCCAAATACATCCCAGCGCGTTGCCTAGATTACCCGTCGGCACGATGAAGTTGGCCTGCGTGCCGTGCGCACGATAGTGCCAGAGGCTGGCTGCAGCGTGGTAGACCACCTGCGGCAGCAACCGGCCGATATTGATGCTGTTGGCGGCGCTAAGCCGGTGGCGCGTGTTCAGATCCGCGTCGGTAAAGGCCGCCTTCACCATCGCCTGGCACGCGTCGAATGTGCCGCTAACCTCGAAGGAACGCACGTTTCCAGTCCAACAGGTGAGTTGGTGCTGCTGCCGTGGCGAGACCAGATCCTTGGGGAACAGGACACCGACACGGATGCCGCGACGCCGATGAAAAGCGGCGGCGACCGCGGCACCGGTATCGCCAGAGGTCGCCACCAGTATCGTCAGCGGCCGGCTATCCTTAGAATCCAGGTCCGGTAGCGCGCGCTCCATCGCGGCCGCCAGAAAGCGGGCGCCCACGTCCTTGAACGCCAGCGTCGGTCCGTGGAACAGCTCGAGGACCGCCAGGTCTCCCTGCTCGACCGCCAGCGCCTCCAATGGGATCGGGAAGTTCAACGCATCGTCGCAGATTGCTGCGAGGCTATCGGCGAGCGCTGAGTCGACGAAAAACGGGGCTAATAGCTCGGTACCGATCTCCGCAATCGTTTCGCCGTGAATCTCGTCGGCGTCGAAGCGGGGCAGCTCCTCAGCAACATACAGGCTGCCATCGGGCGCAAGACCCTGCAGCATGGCGCCAACCAGGTCGGTTTCGTGGCCACCCCGGGTACTCAGATAGCGCATAGGCAATGCTCGTCAGCCGACTTCTGAAAATGACTCAGGCGGCTAATCGTGATTAGCGCTCAGCATACTGCACAGCCGCAACAGGTCGGCAAAAATGCCTGCAGCGGTGACATCCGGACCCGCGCCCGGGCCGCGAATGATGAGCGGATTCTCGCAGTAGCGACGGGTCACGAACTGCACGATGTTATCGGTCAGACTGATATTGGCGAACGGGTGATCGCGAGGATAACTTGCCAGCCGCACGTCGGCCGTGCCCTGCTCCAAATCGACCTCGGCGACGTAGCGCAGCACCCGATCACTCTGCTGCGCTTGCCGATAGCGCTCCGCCATCGGTGCATCGAAGTCGACGAGCCGCTGCAGAAACTCGTCGACCGAAGCGTCGGCAAGTGCTGCCGGGACGAGATTTTCGACCTTCAGGTCGGCCAGTTCCAGCGCAAGGCCTGCCTCTCGAGCCAGGATCACGGCCTTTCTTGCGACATCCATACCAGACAGATCATCGCGCGGGTCGGGTTCTGTATAGCCGCGAGCCTTGGCCTCGCGCACGATTTCGGAAAACGGCCGGGTGGCGTCGAAGACATTAAACAGATAGGCCAGTGTGCCGGATAAGATCCCGCTGATGCTGGTTATCTCGTCGCCGGTCTCGACCAGATCTTTAAGTGTTTGAATAACCGGCAAACCGGCGCCGACAGTCGCTTCGTAGAGGAAGTGGGTGTTCGCGTCATGGCTGATGCGCTTGAGATCGGCGTAGTAGTGCAACGGCCCGCTATGCGCCCGTTTGTTTGGCGTGATGACGTGGATACCGCGTTCCAGCCACTGACCATAGAGGTTGGCAATGCTGTCCTCCGCGGTGCAGTCGATCAGCACGGTGTGCGGAAGATGATCAGCCTGCAGGTGCTCGACGAAACGTTCCAGATCCTTATCCTGACCGGCTGCGAACGTCTCACGCCAGTTGCCAAGGTCGATCCAGCGGTCGGCCAACAACATGCGGGTGGAGCTACTGACGGCGCGAACCCGGAGATCCAGGTTAAAGCTTTGCCGTAGCCGCTCTGCTTCGCCGGCCATCTGATCCAAGAGCGCGCTGCCTACCGAACCCGGCCCGATCAGCCCGATCGAGACAGTTTTGGCCGATAGATAGAAGCTGCCATGCACAGCGCGTAAGGCCCGCGTCATGTCCTTGGCATCGATCACGGCGGAGATGTTGCGCTCCGAAGCGCCCTGCGCGATGGCGCGGACGTTGATGCCGGAACTACCGAGGGTCCGGAAGAAACGCCCTGCGACACCCGGCAACCCTGCCATGCCATCACCCACAACCGCGACTATAGCGCAGCCCTTGGTGACTTCGATGCTCTGCACCTGGCCCTCGGAGAGTTCCACGGCGAAGGCGCGTTCTACGACGGCCTTGACTTGAGCTGCGGAATCGTCCGGAACAGCGAAGCAGATCGAGTGCTCCGAGCTACCCTGAGAGATCAGCGTGACCGAGATCGCTGCCTCGCGCAGTGCGCCGAACAGCCGATCGGCGGTTCCGGGTACACCGATCATGCCCGCACCTTCCAAGTTCACCATGGCAATGCCGTCGATACCGCTGATGCCTTTGACCAGGGCCTCGCGATGCCCGGGCATCGCGGTGATCTCGGTGCCCGGGCGTTCCGGAGTGAACGTACCGCGGATACGGATCGGAATCCCGTGGGCCACGGCCGGAGCCATCGTCTGCGGATGAATGACCTTCGCGCCAAAATAGGCGAGTTCCATGGCTTCGTTGTAGGAAATCTGATCGATGACCTTGGCTTCGGGCACACGGCGCGGGTCACCGCTCATCACGCCCTCGACGTCGGTCCAGATATGCACGGCACCGGCACCTAGGAGACCGCCGAATATCGACGCGGAGTAATCGCTGCCGTTTCGACCCAGCGTCGTCTGTAAGCCTTCTCGATTCCGGGCGATAAAGCCCGTCACGACGATCACGCCCCGATAATCATCCGCGATGACTCGTTGGCACTGCTCGCGGGTCAGCTCCCAGAGGACAATCGGCCCCATCTCTCCGGCCTCTACGACCAGAATGTCGCGGGCATCGACGTAGGTCACGGCCCCGCTGCGACGGCCGTCTTCCTCAAGCAAGCCGGCCAGCAATCGTGCCGACCAGAGTTCGCCAAACCCTGCGACCAGGTCCCGGCTGCGCTGGGAGGCAGCCTTCACCAGAGACAGCGCCTTCAACACGCTGTCGATATTCTCTAATTCGTCTGTGAACTGCTGTATCAGGCTGTTGGCGCGGTTCTTCGAGAGCAGCTCAACGACCATGGGCTCGTAGCGTGATCTCAGAACCTCGACGGTGGCCTCCACCGGTTGATTATTGGACGCCTGCTCGATGAGCCTGAGCAGCAGATCGGTCACGCCGTCGATCGCGGAGACGACGACAGCAAGATTGCCGTCCGGCTGACCCACGATAATGTCTGCAACCCGTCTAAAACAGGCCGCATCCGCCAAGCTCGTACCACCAAATTTATGTACCGTCCAG
>SMWC01000037.1 GCA_004357505.1 Gammaproteobacteria bacterium
AGAATCGCCATCACCCTATTCTGCTTTCTGACGTTGATTGCGGTTCTTGGGGCCTTGGTCATGCTGCTCTGGAACGCTCTTTTGCCCGAGCTTTTCAATGCCCCCACACTCAGCTATTGGCAGGCGGTCGGTGTGCTACTGCTTTCTCATCTCCTGTTTCGCGGCACACCGTTGTATGGGCTGCGGGCGCGGCGTCATGCACGCCGGCGCTTGCGCGAGAGGTGGGCCGCAATGACGACCGAAGAACGTTCGGCGATCAACGACGAACTCGGCATCCCGTCGGACGGGACGTAACTAGTCGACTTCTCCAGCATAGGGATTGCACGCGCCCATGATCCGGAGGCCATTGTCGACTTGATAGTCCACGTCATTAGGCCCGCAGCCGAGTTCTTTTGACCATGTGACGAGCGTCGTAACGACCTCGGTTCGATCAGTTAGCTCGAATTCCTGGAATTGGCCGTCGGGCCCCCAAAGCTTTAAGTTCAAGGTCTCGCTCATCGTGTTATTCACATCTTACCCAATCACCTGATGTCGGAGTAGATCTTTGGACGCAGCCGGGCCTCTCGAAAATATCCGCGTCCTGGAAATGACCGAGGCGTTAGCCGGACCCTATTGCGGCATGATGCTAGGAGATCTGGGCGCTGATGTCATCAAAATCGAGCGCCCTGGTATCGGTGACCAGTCTCGTCATTGGGGCCCTCCGTTCGTCCAAGCAGAGAGTGCGTACTTTCTCTCGGTGAACCGGAATAAACGCAGTCTGGAATTGGATATCAAAGCACCAGAGGATCTCGCTGTCCTTCATCAACTCGTGACACGCAGCGATGTCTTTATCACGAATATTCCGCGTATGACTTCTCTGAAGAATGCCAAGATCGATCCTGATTCTTTGCGCCAGATCAACCCGCGACTAATCTATGCGGCTATCAGCGGTTATGGTCACAGTGGACCCAAAGCCAGTCGCGGCGGCTACGATATCATCGCGCAAGGGGAAGCAGGGCTGATGGCATTAACCGGAGAGCCTGAAGGCGTCGCGAGTCGTTTCCCCGCGCCGATGGCCGATATCACGGCCGGAATCTATACCGTCATGGGAATCCAGGCCGCACTGTACGCCCGTGACACTCGAGAGCCTGGCGTGGGCCAATTTATCGACGTGTCGTTGGTTGATTCACAGACGACATGGCTCACCAATATCGGTGGGAGTTATTTTGCCGACGGCGAACGTCCCGCTCGACTCGGCAACGCGCATCCCACTATTAGCCCATATCAGCCGCTTAGAGCCAGGGACGAGGTGATCATTGTTGCCGTCGGCACCGAACGACTCTGGGAACGGTTTTGCGGTGTCCTGGGCGTTGCCGGCACACTCATGGTCGATCCTCGGTTCGCAACGAATCAGCTGCGCAATCAACACCGCGAAGAGTTGATCATTCTGCTGGAAGAGATCTTGAGAACTCGTGATGCTCACGAGTGGCTCGAGGACTTGATTGATAACGGTATTCCGTCAGGCCCGATAAATTTTCCGGACCAGACGTTGACGGATGAGCATCTGATCGCTCGTGGCATGATTGTTGAACTCGAGCACCCATCGTTAGGGGTCATCAAGTCCATTGGCAACCCGATCAGGATGGCCGAGAATGGGCCGACGTACCGGCGCTATCCCCCGAGACTGGGTGAACACAACGCGGAGATCAGAGCCGAACTAGCTGCCGACAGCGATGCAGAGGAAAACCGATGACAGTTCTCGCCTCTCGACGTGCGTTCCTGGGCTACCTTGCCGCTAGCCCCGCGTTTACGCCCATGAGTTGCGCGTACGCGCAGCTCGCAGGCATCGGCGAGGATCGGGTTATCGATAACGCGGCCGACGCTATTAACGTCTTCGACTTCGAGCCCGTCGCAAAACGAAACTTAACTAGTGCCCACTACACCTATATGGCGATGGGTGTGGATGATGGCGCGACGTTGCTAGCGAATCGGCAGGGTTTCGAGCACCTTCAAATTCGGCCACGGCGCTTAGTCGATGTCCGCAATATCGATACCCGGATCGAGCTGTTCGGGATCAGTCATGCCTCGCCGGTGATTATTGCGCCTTGCGGTACTCATAAGATGTTTCACCCGGATGGTGAGCTCGCGGTCGCTAGAGCCTCAGCGACGCGTGACTGCCTGCAGATACTCTCAACGGTAACGACGACTAGCGTGGAGGACGTCAACCGGGCTAGAGGCGCGCCCGTGTGGTACCAACTTTATCCAACGGAGGACTGGCGCATCACCGAAGCCCTAGTGAAGCGTGCAGAGGACGCGGGTTGCCCGGCGGTTGCCGTGACGGTCGATCTGCCGAACAGTAACCGCGAGGCGATCGATCGGTTCCGGCGGGCGATCAACCCCGAGTGCCTCGCGTGTCACGAGCCCGGTCTAGAAGGGTCCGTTAGACGCAAGCCGATGTTCGACGGTTTGGACCTATCCGCGATCAACAACACACGCGCACCTCAGATGGACTGGGATTTTGTCGAGCGACTCAAGAATCTCACCTCGATGAAGGTGCTACTGAAAGGGATCGTCACGCACGAGGACGCAAGCCTTGCGCTGCAGTATGGTGTCGACGGACTAATCGTCTCCAATCACGGGGGGCGAGCGATCGACAGCCGTCGGGCGACCATCGAATCGCTGCCGGAAGTCGTCGACGCCATCGGCGGTAGGATACCCGTGTTGGTAGATGGCGGGTTCCGGCGTGGCACGGACATTTTCAAGGCGCTAGCAATCGGAGCAGACGCCATCTGTATCGGCCGCCCGTATCTATGGGGTTTGAGCGCTTTTGGCCAGGATGGTGTTGAGAGTGTGCTGGATGTCCTCAATCGAGAACTCGAGATCATGATGCAGCAGGCCGGCACACCCAATCTCGGCGCCATCGCCAGAAATTTCCTGGTTGTCTAAGGCGGCATCTCGAGATTCTTCAGGTAATCGCGAAAATCACCGCCTAGCTCCGGGTGACGCATCCCGTACTCCACCGTCGCTCGCAGGTAGCCCAGCTTGCTACCGCAGTCATAGCGAATACCTTCGAATGGCAGGGCATGGACCGGTTCATCGGCGATTAGTCTCGCAATGGCGTCTGTCAGTTGGATTTCATTTCCAGCTCCTCTTCCCGTCGATTCGAGTTTCTCGAATATTCCCGGAGTGAGTACGTAGCGCCCGACCACGCCTAGAGTCGAAGGCGCATCCTCCGGTTTGGGCTTCTCAATAATTTTCGTAATGCGTTGTACTCCGTCTGCTACGGACTCGACTGCCACAATGCCGTAACTTTCAGTCTGATCCTTCGGTACGGTTTCGACGCCTAGAACACTGCAGCCATGCCGGCCGAAGTGATCCTTCATTTGCTTTAGGCATGAAATCTCGCTGTAGATTAAGTCATCCGCCAGATGGACGAAAAACGGCTCATCGCCGACTACGGGTCTTGCGCATAGAACAGCGTGACCGAGTCCGAGCGGCACGCCCTGGCGAATGTAGATGCAGTTCACGCCACTCGGAACAATATCGCGCACCACGGCCAGCAACCCGTGCTCGCCTGCCTTACTAAGCGCTCTCTCCAACTCGACATCCGTATCGAAATGGTCCTCGATCGCCCGCTTAGAGGAGCCTGTGACGAATACTAACTTCTGCACACCGGCCGCCAATGCTTCTTCCACGGCATATTGAATCAGCGGTTTGTCCACGATCGGCAGCATCTCCTTCGGAGAGGCTTTGGTGGCGGGAAGAAAGCGCGTTCCTCGGCCGGCAACCGGGAATACGACTGAGCGAATTGTTGACATCAACGACCGATCCCTCCTCGATATTTAGCGCTCGATGCCGCCAGGCAGGCTGATTGTCGTAGCGCACAGAATCATGATACCGGAGAAGTCTGATTAGCATAAGAGAAGCCCGAGCGGATGGTGATCCGCCGGGCTTACTCCCGAGGACGCAGTCGATGCCGAAAACTTTTGCGGCTGAAGCTAAAAGTCGCTGATGAGGATATTGATCCTGTTCATCTCGACGATGCGTTCTCCGATACCAGTGACTCGAGTGAGTGCCTCCGGAGTCGCGAAGTCGCCGTTTATCTCTCTATCTTCGACAATAGCGGCAGCCAGAACCGGGCCGACGCCGGTCAGCTCGAGCGCCAGCGTTTCAGCATCTGCCGTATTGATGTTGACCGGTCCTGCGTACAGGGCTACAGAACCTAGACCGAAGACCAACAGGCATAGCAACTCTCTGCATTTCGCTCTCATGAGCCTTCTCCTTAGACGTTTTCAGATAGTGGGAGGGAGGATGCTAACGAGTGAGAGATGATCCGGCAGCCCTCTAATCGGGTGGCTTCGGCTAGAAATCAAGAGATGGTTTACGCAACCAGTCGCTCGAACTGAAATGCCTGAATCGGCCTGATGGTTTCCCAGGCCTTGCAGCTAGGGCAGTGCCAAATAAGTCGCTGGGTACTGTAGCCACAACTCGTACATCGATATCGCGCGCTCGATAACGCGAGTTGCCGCAGGCCCCGGGTGATACGCAGAATAGCTTGCTCGCGGTTCGCTTGCGGTAACTCACTGAAGTGGACCGTGTCGATTAGAGTTGCGATGACATCGTGCTGAAGTATGAACGCTTCGACACAGTCACGGAATATCGGTGGCGCGGTCAGGCCGTTGATGATAACTGCAAAGGCTAAGTTCTTTTTTACGTCGTCACCCTTGGCGATGAGCCTTTCCAGATAGCGTTCTAATTCCTGTTGCCGATTCGTGGCCTCGTAGCACGCAACGAGCTGAGGTAGAACCTCGACCATGAGTCTTTGGTCTGTTTCCAGGACCTGTTCGTACAGGCGCAGTGCCTGTGCGAAGTCCTCTTCTTCTTGGGCGATTGCAGCCCGGATCAATGTGCCACGAAATGCACCAGTCTCGCTCCTGACCGAACTCTTGAGATACTGGCGAGCTAAATCAAGGTTGCCGCTGAGTCGAGCTCGCTCGGCAAGCTCGCAGTAGTAATGGGCGACTTGAGACGACTTCTCACCGGTCATAACTTCCAGTTCTCGATGGGCCTCTATCGCTTTGGTCCAGTCGCTCTCGCGCTCATAAATATCGACGAGGTTCTCCAACGCCGCCTGCCCTAGCGTGGGGCTGCCACGCAACTCGGAGAATAATTTCTCGGCGCGATCGAACAGGCCAGCGCCCAAATAGTCCTGTGCTAATGAGAATAATGCCTGATGTCGCTGAGATTCGTTGAGGTTCGGCCGCGCCAGAAGATTCTGGTGGACGCGGATAGCGCGCTCGACTTCACCACGCCGCCTGAAGAGATGACCCAGCGCAAAGTGCGTCTCCAGCGTGTCATCGTCGACCTTGGCCATGCGCATGAACAGTTCCAGTGCGTCATCGGTCTGGCGATTCAGGACGAAGTTCAGACCCCGTAAATAGTCGGCGTTTACCGGAGGCGGTGGTGGTTCACCGTGATTGCGAACAGAATAGCGGGCAAAGAGCCAGCCTAAGCCTGCCGCCACGATGAATAGCCCAGCCAGTATGAATGTTGCTTCAGTTGGCATCTTGCAGCGGAAGGCTGCGTAGGCTACTGACCTCCGCCTCGGCAAGCTTCAGATTGCGACGCAGACGCCGTTTCTCCCTGGTCATGCGGAATAAGGCCAAGCCGGCAGTCATGAGTCCGAATAGCCAACCGATGCCAAAACACACGGCGAAGGCAAGTGCTATGGAGACATCGTCAAGGCGCGTAAAACCCACATCCACGGATACTGTATCCGGATTGTTGTAAGCGAATACCGCAGCTAGCAGCGCTACAAGGAGTAACGACATTAACAGTACGGTCTTGCGTACCGTGGTCAAGTTCTATGTTCCTGGATTCAATCTGCTGCTAGCTGCTCACCGGCAAATGACGGCCCCCGTTCACACGCTCTCTGAGGTCTTTACCGGGCTTAAAGTGCGGCACATGTTTGCCAGCCAACGCAACCGCATCGCCCGTCTTCGGGTTCCTGCCCATCCGTGGCGGACGGTAATGCAGTGAAAAGCTGCCGAAGCCGCGTATCTCAATACGCTCGCCAGTAGCGAGTGATTCACTCATCAGCTCCAGAATGTGTTTCACAGCAAGTTCTACATCTTTAGCGGGCAGATGTTTTTGCTTGCGGGCGATCGATTCAATCAGTTCAGATTTTGTCATGGAAGGCCCCATCCTTTTTGGTCGCAGCGTGCCCTTGTTATTGTTATCGGGACTCCGTGGCTACTCCGGAGTTAAATGTTTCTTCAGCAGGTCACCCAGCGTTGCTCCGGCAACTGATTTGGTTGCGTCGGATTGATAATTCTGAATAGCCTGAGCTTCTTCGTGAGCCTCCTTGGCTTTGATCGATAGCGTGACGACTCGTGTCTTTCTATCGAACCCGGTGAATTTCGCTTCCAGTTCTTCGCCTGGCTTGAGAATCATGCGAGCGTCCTCTACTCGGTCCCGAGAGATCTCAGAAGCTCGCAACTGGCCAATAACGCCCCCGTCTAACTGAACCGTTGCGCCTTTAGCGTCCACTTCTTGAATGATACCCTTCACGATCCCGCCTTTCGGATGTTCTGCCAAGAATAACGACAGCGGATC
>SMWC01000038.1 GCA_004357505.1 Gammaproteobacteria bacterium
CAGAGGCTCATTCAACAAGCCGCACTGATACGGTGGCTGACCTTGCAGGCAACGACCGTCACCACACAAGTGCTTGCATTCCGTGCACACGCCGAATCGGGGTTTATCCAGATCCTGGGCCAGCTCTCCAAGCATTCGGTTTAGACCTTTTGTCACGGCGCGGTGCGCTGTCGTCGACAGCGTGTCAGCCGCGCGCATCAGTCTTTGAAATGGATCGTTCGACAGACATCCTCTCGCTTTGGAGGTCACGTCAAGTCGAGCACTGCGTCCGTCCGACGATGACGGTGTTCGTTTCAGGTAACTTCCCTGCACGAGACTTTTGACCGTCCCCGAAGCGGTGCCCCGGGTGGTGGCATGAAACTCAGCGAACGCAGAAACGGTCCGCGAGAACCGATTTGCCCTGGAGAAATATCGTAGCGCGGTCCACTGAGCCGGCGTTAATCCCGCCACCGACGTCGCGCCGTACGCATAGCGCCCGAGCTGGGTCACGAGCTCCGCGACGGAGCGAGTGGGCGGAGTGTGCTCTGTTTCCATAGGCTAGATAGTAGCGTTTCGAAACTATCTTGACAAATGGGCGGGGAGGCGAGATAGTTTGGCTTCGAAACCAACTCATGCGACCCAAAACCTTGGCCGCTGGCCAACCTGGCGCTCGCTCTAGTCAAGGTGAGCGCTTCAGCATGTAGGCCATACAGGAGTGGTTATGGAATTAGATGCAGCCAGCCGTTCAAGGATTGAGGCGATCTTGCAGGACGATCGTGTTGTCCTGTTCATGAAAGGAACGCCAGCACAACCCCAGTGCGGGTTCTCCGCCAAGACGACACAGATCCTCAATATGCTCCTCCCAGAGTACGCCACCTTTGATGTCCTCGCCGACCCTGAGATTCGAGCGGGGATCAAGGCCTATGGCGACTGGCCGACCATCCCGCAACTGTATGTCGACAGTGAGTTGGTGGGAGGTTGTGACATCGTCAGCGACATGTACCAGCAGGGAACGCTTCACGAGCTGCTGGGAATCCAGCTACCGCCAAAGACGGCTCCAAGAATCGACATTACCGAGCCTGCGACGGCGGTCCTGCGAGAATCCTTAGCCGCTCAGACTGAGAAAAGCCTATGGCTGAGTGTTGATTCGCGGTGGTCTTCTGCTCTTGCCCTGGAGTCTGACGATGATGGCGCTGTCGAAGTTGAATCAAATGGCATCGTGCTTTTCATGGACGCGATGAGCGCCCAACGCGCAGACGGTCTCAAGATCGATGTGGAAGAGACTCTGCAGGGATACCACTTCACATTCGAGAACCCGAATGCGCCACCGCAGTGAGACCAATCACTGTGAGCCTCCTGAGTGACATACTCCAAAACGCCGATATCGATACCTGTTCGACGTTCGGCCAGCCACAGGGCGCGCTGTCGCGAGTATCGTCCAGGCGCGCCCGCTTGATGCAGAAGCGATAAGAATGATTGAAAATCCGGAGAAAGATGCGGTGCTTGTTTTTCATTGCCATTCCGGCGGGCGTAGTCAAGCGTTTGCTGAGCGCTATCGCCTGCACGGGTTCACGAACGTCTACAACTTGGAGGGCGGGATCCAGGCGTGGTCCTTAGAGGTTGATCCTTCCATCTAATGGTACCCGCTTTCAGAAAGTGGTCTCCCGATGTGATGCCGCACATCGAGAGGACCCTAGGCTCGTCACTCGTCAAGCGGAAGAAACTCAGTGGTCGCTCCTCTACCACCAGCGCCTCAGTTACTGGGTTGAGTACCTAGATCCGAACGCGTCGGAAGAGCTGCGACTAGCTACGCGCTGCCAGCACATTCGACGCTGGACGATCCCGCGCAGCGACTATCCCGAAGGTGTCAGCAGCTATAGGCGGTGGCGTAGCGACCTGGCGCGATTTCACGCTGACCAGGCCGGCCAAATCCTCCGTGAAGCCGGTTACGGGAAGGCAACGATAAGCCGGGTGCGCGACTTGTTGATTAAGAAAGGCCTCAAACACGACCCCGAAGTCCAGCTCTTCGAGGACGCCATCTGTTTGGTCTTTCTCGAGAACGAATTCTCCGACTTTGCGGGCAAGCACGAGAGAGGCAAACTCGTGCGGGCATTGAGGAAGATCTGGATGAAGATGTCGCCCAGAGGTCAAGAGGTAGCAAAGCAGCTTGTCGGAGAGTTTCCGAAGGGGCTCCAGAAACTGGTCAGCGAGGCCATCGATACCGATTAAGCGTTGTTTCGGATTAACTAACCCTGGTCGATGTTGGATGCTCTGGGGGCTTGAATGGGCTTCGTTTCAAATGCGGCGATCGATCCCTCATAGGCCATTGTCTCGGATCACTCGAGGACCCTCGCGACGATGACCAGCCTGTTCTGATACGGACGCTCTGCTATGGTAGATCTGTGAGCCATCTCGAAATAGGCCAATAATGGGCATTGGAAGAGTCGTTTTGGCCGTGGCGGTGACCGCGGGGGCTATTCACCTGAGCGATGTCGCCCGTGCTCAGGCTGACTTCGAAGGTATCTGGATCCCAGACCATCCGCCGGGCCTGGGGCAACCACCGCTGAGTGAAGTCAAGCTGACGCCCGCGGGGCGGGCCGAGTTCGAGCGTTTTGGTCCGGAGAACGACCCATCGTTTCGGTGCATCATGCCAGGCGTCCCGCGGGGACTGGCCGATCCTTATCCGATAGAGATTGTTCAACAGGATCACCAGATTCTGATGTTGCATGAGTATTATCATCAGGTGCGCCGCGTGTTCATGGACGGTCGAGAGGCGCCCGACCATTGGGTACCGTCGCTGATCGGTTACTCCACGGGACACTGGGAAGGCGAGACACTGGTAGTGCGCACCACTCACATGTCGCCGGACAATTATATGTCGATCAGCGGCTTGCCGTTTTCGGGTGATGACGACACCTATGTGATCGAGCATTACACTCGGTCCGGGGATGTCTTGACCTTCACTGCTGAAGTACTCGACCCAACGAATTACGAACAGCCGTATGTCACGACCGGTCGTTGGAAATTGGCGCCGAATGGGGAGATCTGGGAGTACGCGTGTGATCCGGATTTCGGTGATGTCGGCTAGGCGCGGGGGCCGACAAGCAATGAAGTATCTTGGCTTTGGAAAGCCGCCTATCCTCCTCGGGCTGCTTATCGGTTTCCCGGCATTAGCGCATCACAGTCCTACGTACTTCGATTCGGAATCCGAAATAGTGCACGAGAACGTTACGGTCGTCGCTTACCGGATTGCCAATCCGCATGGAATTCTGGTTTACGTAGTCACCAACGATAGAGGCAACGAAGAAGAGTGGAACGCGGAGCTCCCGAGTGCCAACTTTCTGCGACGTGGGGGACTTGATGATACGACGTTGGGCCCGGGAGATAAGTTAACGGTCGTGATCGGCGCTCCCGGCGTAGCCGGATCGACCAGGAGGAACTTGATCCGCTTAACACGCGCGGAGTTTCCCAATGGCGATGTCGCGACATTTACCGGCATCAGTGCGGCGTTAATACGGGCTGGAACAGAGTAGCGTCCAGCTATCGAAGTGTGCACTCGAAAGGCAGGATTTCCGCGCCAGGCCGCCAGATCCACAATGCATCCCAGATAGCTGGCTCGGCGAGATATTCCGGATCCGTGACGGTGACTTCATAGTCGAGGCGATTTTCATCATTGCTGAGTGTGAATCGCTCGACGATTATCGCATTCTCGCTCTGAGGTGTACCTGCGTCATCCAGATATGGCGCATCAACCTGAGTTGTCTCGATATAAAGAGTACGCCCGTCCCAACGCCCGACCGAATAGCCCAATAGACTCGGTGCCCGGTCTATAGAAGTCGCCTGCTCGCTCATGTGGATCTCACGGGTCGCGTCCCATTCTTCAATTCTCAAACGTATGCTGTCACCCTCATCGATAAACTCGATGGGATAGGGATTCAAGTTTGCATTCGGCATACCCGGCGCCTCACAGCGCAGGGACGGGTCGTCGGTTAGTGGATCCCAGCCGGCTTTCACGGCCTGCGCCGCAGGCGTCACTGACAGCGGCCTGCGGAGTCCGTGAATCGTGCCGCCGTAGCTCCACACCCGAAAGATACCCGTCGCGGGAGTCTCGTTGATCGCAGTAGCAGGTGAGCCCTGAGAAGGGTCTGTCCACCTCAAAGGCACATCAACGTCTGTAAATATTATCTCATCGCCATCGGGCAGCAGAAGGTTCGTGACAAAGATTTCGCGTTGGTTTCTTCGGGACGGATGCCCTGCGCCACGGACCCGATCACCAATCTTGACCGATTCCTGTCTGAATCCCCGCCGCATCAGCGTGTTGACTGAGCCGCCTTCTAGCTTCCATTCTTCTCGCTCACCGTTCCCGCTATCGACGAGAATGCTGACTCCGACGTGGGGGTTCTTCCAGAAGACGGACGTGACTATTCCTTCCACTTCCAATATTTCAGCATTGCGATCATAGAACGCTGTTACAGAGTGATGGGCCGGCAGCGACCACGGTATGATAAAGAGGCAAAGTACAGCGAGCGAGTTCAAACGCATAGACGACGCCTCATGACTCTTCGGCCTCATAGCACTTCGATACGTCGACATGTGGTAAGACGGCGCAGCATCTCATAGTAAGTTGCGATAACAGATGATCAGTCCACGCGCCTCACATGACCGACACCGGCGATGCTTACACGCTGCTCTGCGACAGTTCCATAGTAGTCGATGACTCCCGCGCCCGCCATCGAGCCAGACAAAACGCCGCCATTCATACTCAGCGTCACATCTGAAGCGCCCGCAAGATCTACCCGCGCATCGGTAACGACGATGCCGCGCAGATCTATTTCGCTCGCGCCGGCGACGGAAAGCTCCAATACGTCGTAGCGCCCGTCGCGCCCCTCAATCCGAACGGCTCCCGCAATATCGACTTCGAGTCGCTCGCCTTCAAAGCCCGATAACTCGAGTGTGCTGGCTCCGGAAAGATCGAGCTCGCTAAGTTCGGGCATAACGATGTCAGCGCTCAACCGCGTCTCGTTTCTGCCCCACCAGCGCCAGCGCCCCGACGATGTACGACCCAATATGAGCCGGTCGCCTTGGACGCGGACTTTCACGTCGCCCTCCAGACTTGCGGGGTGCGATACTTCTACCTGCCATTCATCGCCTTGAGTCAGGCTGACCCGCCACACACCTTCAACATCGACACCCTGAAAATCCTTTAGGTCGAAAGTCTCGGTGATCTGCTCGCCAACGACGACAGTTGAGCTAGCCTCCGCACGGGTGATCCCGGAGACCGACTGAGAGAGAGCCACGCGGCCTAATCCGGCCATGACGATCATAATCAGCGTGAGGAAGCCCACTACCGATACAACTACGATTTGACTGTTCTTCATCTCTTCTTATCTCCTTTGTCGTGAACGAAGTAATTGGCGAGTTCTTCGATTCCGATGTCGAGAATTCGCATCGCGCGGAAAAGCCTTGGCAACTCGTCTCGAACGAACTCGGTTCTCAACTCCTCGAGAATCGTACCGGTCGCGTTCGTACTCACGAAGTACCCCCGGCCCCGCTGATTCTCGATGATTTCTCTATCCATTAGCGCCTGATAACTTCTTGTGACGGTGTTCGGATTCACTCCAAGATCAATCGCCAACTCACGGATCGAAGGTATCCTCTCTCCAGCTTGCCACTCCCCCTGGAGAATTCGTTCTCGAATCTGGTCCGCGATTTGCTGATAGATTCCCTTGGTTTCACTAAACTCCATCGCTAACCTGAGTCTCCGTGACCCGTAGCCAAGCTATCAACCAGCACATCACCGGCAACCCGGCGAAATAAAGCGTCGTCAAAACCATCCTGGCACCATCGACGGCTCCCTGATAGAGCGAGTAAAGGTTGTCTATAGTCATTCTGTCTAGACTCATGTCGAAACCGTCGAAATACGGGGCGAGCATAATCCGAAGAATGATCAAAGCGAGCATCGCCAGACCAATGCACGCGATGACGATAGCGAGTGTGGTCTTGATGAAATGACTCTTACGGAACCACGCTGCACCGAGAAAATAGACGGACTGAATGACCACGAAGTGGCCGACCAGAGCCCATCCCATCGGATCGAAAGGGCGAAACAGCCGATTGTGCTGCCCGAAGAGCAGCGAGTTCGCCGCTTCGACCACAACCGATGTCAGGCTGGTGAAGACCAGTAGGTAGCCCATAAAAATAACGGTGGCAAACAGGAGCCGGGCAATCGTCTTCTCAACTGCTGAAGCGGGAAGCAGCAGGTATGCCTCATTCTTGGTCTTGTCGTGGAGTTCGTTAAAGGATCGGCTCGCAACGATCGGGCCCCAAATCAGAAGCATTATCGTGAACCAGGCCAGATAGAAACTCTCGTTGCCGCTTGCGGATCCCCGCGAGAGCAGCGTAATAATTAGTACGATTCCGGCTAATGTCGCAGAAACTACTAACAAGGAACGATAACCGGCGATCGCATCGTTGCGGAGCAGTAGCCCGAGGCGGCGGAAGGAGAAGATCTCGTTCATGACGCCACACTCTCCGCCCCGAACAGCGAGGAATAGGTCTCGGGACTTGCAATCACCGATTTGAACAACACCTCCAAGTCCACTCGCCCATCGGCAGCGTTTTTATCTTTCCAGACCGCACTGAATCCGCCGACAGTCGGTTCGCTATACAGCAGCCCCTCGGCGTTATCATCCGGCCGGGCAATACTATGGGACATCCGCAGCTGCGAGGTCACCTGCGCCAGCGTGTAATTGAATAACACTGCACCCTCGTGAAGTATCACGATGGGGTCGATCAGGGAATCCACGTCCCGCACTTGGTGGGTGGAGATGATGAATATCTGCCGGTCTGTCAGCGCTTCGGCTACGAGGCGACGAAACAGCCCCTTTGATGGGATGTCCAGGCCGTTGGTGGGCTCATCAAGCATCAGCAGGGAAGCGTTGCAGGCCAGCCCGAAGGACAGCAGGAATTTCTTCTTCTGCCCGTAGGAAAGCTTGGTGAGCTTGGACCCTCGGGGAAGGTCGAATGCTTGAAGGTAGCGCTCTAGACGATCGTAATCAAAGTCCGGATAAAGCGGTGCACGGGCCCTGACGTATTCCCGATCAGTAATGCCCGGGGCGTTCAACTCCTCCGGGAGGACGAAAAGCTTGGATAACAGGCCCGGCTCACGCTTGGCCGGGTCGTACTGCAGAGCTCTCAACGTGCCGCTGGTGGGAAA
>SMWC01000039.1 GCA_004357505.1 Gammaproteobacteria bacterium
AGTCGGACCTACTGGCGGTGCCCAGATTTCCGATTGCGACCGGTTACGACGAACTCGACGACTTCGAGTTACGCGTTCACTCTCGGACCCTTCCAGCGCTTATCCTCGGCCGCGAAAATCATATTCTCGACGCCGGCGAGTCGCAGCCGCCACTGCGGCTAAGGATCACACCCGGAGACTTTCGCGCTGACGCGCTGGTTTGTTACGCGTCGAATCAAGGTGTAATGGATCTACAAATCTGGACACGCGACGAACGTCTCGAAGTGGTCGCGCGCCCGGTGCAGCCGCTACGTCCGGGCCGAACGAGAGTCAACTGCACGGCGCCCTCGACTACGGAGAGCGGTGTCTACTACTGGTTCGGCTATCTGTGGATGAAGAAGAACGGCGACGGTAGTTGGTACGCCGAGTAAAGCCGCGCTCAGGAGTATTTGACACCGCGCCCGCTGCTGGGCCGGGCGAAACTGCAATGCTATGCTGCAGGCAACGAAGAACGAGAAACTGTCGCCAGCCCAACCGAGTACGGGGAAATCACCATGTTACACACGGATAATCCACGGCTTCGAATCCAACTCTTTTCTCTGACGCTCGGTGTGCTGCTATCCCAGGGTTCCGCCCTGGCGCAGAGCACTTTCACCCATGTGCACATGCGTGTGCCGGATACCACCGAAGCGGCAACGTGGCACCAGGCGCTGCTCGGCGGCGAGGTGGTCTCGCGCGGCCCTGGACAGGCTGTCTTGCATGTTAACGGCATGGTCATGACCATGATGGCCGACGGCGAGACACCACCGAGTCAAGGCGGTGTCATCGATCACTTTGGCATCGCCGTCGAAGACGTCGCTGCTACCGTGGCATTAGCCAGGGAGATGGGCGCGCAGATCCGGACCGAGCCGCAGGTCGGCGTCACAGCATCGACCATTGCGTTCATCGAGGATCCCTGGGGAACGCGAATCGAACTACTCGAGGACCCGGTCTATAAGGGTATTAATCACGTGCATATGATGGTGAGCGACGCGGACGGCGTTCACGAGTGGTTCCTTGAGGTGTTCGGCGGCGAGGATCTCCCGGAACGTGGCAAAGGTCAGTTTCATACCATTTTGTATGGCGATTTATGGGTCCATATATCGCAGCCCGACGAAGGTATCCCAGCGTCGAGCCGTTACCGGTCACTCGATCACATGGGTTTTCGCGTACCCTCGCTGGAAGCGTTCGGCAAGACGCTCGAAGCCTCCGGATACGAGCCCTATCTGGTTAGACCCAACCCGCCGGGCTCAGACTTGATGTTCTTCGAAGGCCCCGAAGGCATCCATTTCGAGATCGCGGAGGTCGTCACCCGGTAATCATCCGGCACGGACTCTAGACGTTACTCGAACGTTTTGGCAAACGCCTGCTCAAGATCGGCGGTGAGATCATCAGGATGTTCCAAGCCGACGGACAGACGAACGGTGCCGTCATTGATCCCTGCGCGCGCAGCCTCTTCCTCACTGAGATCCCGCGCGAAATAGAGCTTCACGGGCGCAACCAAGGACTCGGTCGAGCCCACGCTTGAGGTCGTCAGAAACAAGTCGAGCGCATCGATGAATGCCCACGTCTGTTCTCTGTCAGCGTCCAGGTCGAAGCTCAACACACCACCACACTCACCCATCTGCTGCTGCGCTAACGCGTGCCCCGGGTCATTCGTCAGCCCCGGATAAAAGACGCGTTTGACATGGGCATTGCCCTGTAGAAACTCGGCAATCACCAGGGCGGTTTCGGAGTGACGACGATAACGAAGGTAATAGGTCCGTAAGCCGCGCAGAATCAGGAACGCCGCTCCAGGATCCATCGTCGAACCCATGTTGACTGCCCAGGGCTTGAGTTTGCGGATGTTCGCCTCGTTCGCGATCACTGCGCCGCCCATCACGTCACCATGACCACTCGCATACTTCGTCAGGCTATGGACGTAGTAATCGATCTCATACTGGCCGTGATTGTGCAGCCCACCGAAGGTGTTATCGAGAACGGTTGTGACGCCATGTTGCTTCGCTAGCGTGACGATGGCCGAGATATCCGGCACCTGCAACATCGGATTAGTCGGCGCTTCAAAAATTAATAGCTTCGTGTCCTCGGCAACGAACTCTTTGGCGATACTCGCGTGGTCATGTACGCTGAGCATCGAGTAGTTGATACCGAAGTGCTTGAGCCGCTCCCGAACCAGCGTACGTATTGGCCGATAGCACTCGACGAAGATGATGATCCGATCGCCGGCGCTTAGATTGGCCACCACCGAGAGCCAGACTGCGGCCATGCCGGACGCGACGCAAATAGCATCGTCTCTGCCCTGGAGCTCGGCTGATAGGCACTCGAGTTGGCGGGTCGTCGGATTGGAGTCTCGTGTGTAGTCGAACCCGTCGCGGCGAGCCTCCGCCGTCATGCCGGACTGAATGGTTGGGAACGTAAACTTTACCGAACGGTAGACAGGGCCCACCACGGACCGATTGCCGTCAGGAAGATCCACCGCCGGCTGGTGCGTGACTCGAGTCTCTTTTTTCATCGCCCTAGACCCTCAACGATCTCAACTGACTCTCGGATCTGCCGGATCACAAGCCGTCTAGCGCTTGCCCTAGATCTTCGATCAGGTCCTCCACATCTTCCAAGCCCACCGACAACCGCACGAGTCCGTCGGTAATGCCGACGCGCCGTCGTTCAGACTCTTCGACATCCGCGTGAGTCATGGTCACGGGATGCGTTATCAGCGTCTCGACAGAACCCAGGTTCTCAGCAAGCGTACACAGCTTCACAGAGTCCATGAGACGCTTACCGGCCTCGGCGCCATTGTCAACCTCAAAGCAAAGCATCGCGCCGAAGCCGCTTGCCTGCGACTTCGCAAGCGCATGTTGTTCGAAGGACGGTAGGCCAAGGTACGAAACCCGCGCCACTTTCGAGTGCGCCTCCAGAAACTCGGCCACGGCCTGCGCGTTGGCCGTCTGGCGTTCCATTCTGATCGACAGGGTCTTGCTCCCCTGCAGCGTGAGCCAGGCAACCCAAGGCGACATGATTACCCCGCTGGCGTTTTGAACGAAGCGGATCGACTCATCGAGCGGCCCGGTCTTGGTGATCACAGCCCCCCCAACGGTGGCATTGTGCCCGTCAAAATACTTGGTCGTGCTGTGAATCACGATGTCGGCCCCCAACTCCAGAGGCCGCTGGAAAAACGGCGTCAGAAAGGTATTGTCTACTGCGTGGGGAATACCGTGCGCCTTGGAGATCGCCGAAATCGCTTCGATATCGGTGAGTTTCAACGTCGGGTTCGCGGGGGTTTCTGTCAAGATCAAACGGGTATTGTCCTTGATCGCCATTTCGACAGTTTCTGGACTTGCCGTATTGACGAAGGAAAACTCTACGCCATAACGTTGATAGATCTTCGTACAAAGGCGATACGTGCCGCCGTAGGCCACATCTGAGATTACAGCGTGATCGCCGGCACTCAGTGTTGCCTGCACCACCGCCTGGATGGCGGCCATGCCGGTCGAGTAGCAGGTGCAGTCGAAGCCATTCTCGAGAACCGTCAGCTTCTCTTCGAGTGCTCGCACCGTCGGGTTACCGCTTCTGGAGTAGGAATAGCCTTTGGCGAGATATTCGTCCACCGAGTCCTGCACGAACGTGGTGCTTTGATAGACAGGCGTAAGGATGGACCCGGTATGAGGGTCCGGGACCACGCCGGCATGAATCTGTTTCGTGGTAAAGCCCATCGGCTTTCTCCAAGAACGCGAGGTGGCCGGGGATGATACCGGAAACCCTACCAGGCGGCATGGGCAGTGGAAGAATCCTGGAGTGGATCAGCGCTTGGAGCGGGAAGAACCGGATCGAATCGCGGCTAGCCAGGCCGCTCGAGCGGTGCCTTCGCTGAAATACCGCTGCGAACGGCGTGTACAGCGATGGCGCCAATAACAATCGCTCCGCCGACGATGGCCAACGCGGCAGGCGACTCAGCGAGAAGCAACCATACCCAGACCGGCGAGAACACCGGCTCGACGAGGAGCAACAGCGAGACCTCAAGCGCGCGGACGTGACGGATACCGTCGATAATAAACACGTATGCCAGCGCTATTTGAAATATCCCGAGATAGGCGATGATGAACCAGTTCCCGGCGCTCGCATTCTCCACTGGAAACGCGAACAGCACAGCAAATAAAGATGCTACGAGGCAGCCCGCAACTACAGCCGCCGCAGGTTCATCGTCGTGGCGCTCCGCACGAACAGCAATCCAGCGCAGCCCGAGCACCGTCAACGCCCACGTCAATCCGGAAACCAGTGCGAGCAAGTCGCCCAGCTTCGGATCCGATGCATGAACAGTCGCCTCACGAGTCGATGCGAATATCAAGCCGAGACCGACTAACAGCACCGCCATAAAGCTCAGGTCCCGTTGCCGTATGCGCTCACCGAGTAGCAGCGGACCGAACAGCAGGATGTAAAACGGCGCGGTATCCTGGAGAAAAATGGCGTTGGCGGCTGTCGTATATTTATTCGCCAACGTGAACAACGTGAAAGTCGCCGCATAAGGTATGGCGACGACGAAGGAGCGCCAACTCCAGCCGCGTCGTGCGACCGGTAAGAAAACCAGCAATGCGACCGCTGCGGTCAGACTGCGAAAACACGACAGTTGCCAACCGGTTAGGGTCGACGCCTTGATCGCGACGCCACCCGTCGAGAACAGCAGCGCACCGAGCATGATGTAGAGCCGAGGCCGCATATTGCATCCTGTGGACACCCCTACATAACACAGAGGTTTTCACGAACTCAATACCCGCGTGAGAGCGGAGGCCGCGTACTCGCGACAGACGCCGCGTTACTCGCGACAGATAACTTCCAACGGGGCCCTGATCGCGAGATAAGACGCGACCGAGCGGGAAGCTGCTGCGCCACCGGCGGCAGAGGACGCGGTGACAGTTGAAAAGTGGAAGATGCCCGCAACGACCAGATCGGTTGTCGCTTCTATCGTGGTCCCCCACGCGTGACGACGTTCACAGAGGTCGTATGCAGTCAGAAGGTCATCCTTGTGAGGCGAGAATCGGCCTTCGACGGGCTCGTCGCAGTCGTCTGCCTCGTAGATGGCTGACAAGCCTCCCTGAGGTCCCGATTGATGATATTCATACCTGTCTCGCTGCAGACAAGTCTCCTCGGCTTCCGTGCGTTCCGGTATCGCGAAGCTCGCGCGGTAACGAGTTTCCCCTTTGATCTTTCCAGCGCCACGACTGCCTTGATTAACCGTGACAGAGGCTCTCGCTCTCAGCGAGAGTTCGTAGCTTCCCGAAGTCGCTTCGCGAAGATCGGCAACCGCACCGTCTACGGCAATCGCCATGCGACACCCTTGGACATGACCAATCTCCAAAAGGATTCGACAGTGCTGATAATTCGGAGCCGCTTGGCAAAGGAGAACACCTGGCTCAAGCTGGCTGCAACCCGGAACAACGAGCTGAACTTCCGTCTGTGTCACGGCAACCGTGGCTTGCCGACGATCAGGCGTAAAAGCTGTCACGCGCGTGGCCGCTCCCAGGGTTGGCACACGGAAGATACGCTCCTCCCGAGCGCAGGTAATCGCGTTAAAGCCATCACACTGATCACTACGGCAGATCTCGCGGTTATCGAGGCGTATTGTCGGCTGCATTCGGCCGATGTACCGATCGATACCCCACTGACTTGCGTATTGATAATCCTGGCCCACGCACCATTCGGTCGCGACGCGCTCACCGCACACCTGGTCCGAGGCCGTACAGTAGTCGAGCCGGTAGCCCTGGAAAACCGGATTCTGAAATGTTCGAACGTCCGCGATAGCGTCAGGGACAATGCTGCAAGCGAGTAGGATCAAGAGAGTTATTGGCAGCGGCTGTGGGCTATTCATGCGCAGAGTTCAGTGGCCAAGCAACCCCCTACCGTAACCTAAGGAGCGCGCCGATTGCGCGAACAACCGTCACATTATTACTACCCCCGCTGCTTGACCGAGACCAGTGCCCATTGCTCTTCTGCCGCGGCTTTGTTAGAAACCGGGGAGGAAAAGACAAATGTGAGCGTCTGCGGTGTCCCTCAAAATCGCCAGTATTTCGGCCGTCATCAGCGGTGTCCTGATGGAGAGTTTTTCCCTCGGCTCGGAGTTCAGTATCGGTATGGGCTTCGAATTCAGTCTCGGCACAGGCATTGCCGCGGTCGGCATCATCGTGTTTGTCTACGACTTCTACCAGCGAAACCAGAGGCCGAATTCTTGATGGTCGGATCCACCCGTCGATTAGTGGCCATCGGCCTCGCCGCGCACTTGGCCGGTTGCGATCAAGCGCCCGAATCACCGCCATCATTATCCGCGATCGAGGAGAGTCGCTTGGCCGATTACGTCGGCGGGCAACAATGTGCAGCCTGCCACGTCGATGCGACGAATGCCTGGCTTGGCTCGCATCACGACCTGGCGATGCAAGTGGCCGACTCGAGTACGGTACTTGGAGATTTTGACGACGCCGAGTTCAGCTATAACGGCGTCAGGACCGAGTTCTTTCGTCGCGGTGTAGACCATTGGGTGCGAACGGATGGGCCGGACGGCATGCTGACCGAGTACCGGGTCACCCATACCTTCGGCGTAGACCCGCTCCAACAGTATCTCGTGGAGATGACTGGCGGCCAGATTCAGGCATTAAGTATTGCTTGGGACTCGCGACCGGCTGCCGCCGGAGGCCGGCGCTGGTTCCATCTATACCCGGACGACACAGTTGACCATACGGATCCGCTACACTGGACTGGCACGTTTCAAAACTGGAACGGTACCTGCGCCGAATGTCATTCAACCGATCTGCAGAAGAATTACGTCCTAGCAACGGACAGCTACAGCACGATCTCCTCGAGCATCGACGTTGATTGTGAGGCCTGCCACGGCCCGGGCTCCTTACACGTCATGGCACCCGAACAGGTGCCACTACCTCTCGCGCACGACGCTGAGGCTCGCTGGCTCTTTGTCGACGACACGGGTATTGCGCGACGCACACCTTCGCTCGCGTCGCGTCAGGAACTAGAGACCTGTGCGCAATGCCACTCACGCCGCAGTCAGTTCACCGACGACTTCGCACCAGGCGACGCCTTGCTGGACGGGTTCCGCCCGTCGCTGCTCGAAGAGAATCTCTATCACGCAGACGGCCAAATCCAGGATGAGGTCTATGTCTATGGCTCATTCCTGCAGAGCAAGATGCACGCTGCGGGCGTAAGCTGTAGCGACTGCCACGACCCGCACAGCACCAGACTGCGTTTCGCAGGCAACGCCCTGTGTGGCCAGTGCCATCTCGCAAGCACCTACGACGTGACCGAGCACCACCACCATGCGCGCAGCACGTCCGGCTCACTCTGTGTGGACTGCCACATGCCGGCGAAGACCTATATGGTGGTTGACCCGCGGCGGGATCACAGCTTTCGGGTACCCCGTCCGGACCTGTCATCGAGTCTGAGTACGCCCAACGCCTGTAACGGCTGTCACGAGGACGAGAGCACCGAGTGGGCTGCAACGGCCGTCGCAAGCTGGTTCCCGGAGGGTCGCGGGCAAGCCTTCCACTACGGACAGGCGCTGCACGCCGGCCGCACTTGGGCAGCTAACCGCGGTGAGCTGCTACGCGAGGTGGTGCTCGATCCGATAATGCCCGCCATCGTTCGCGCCACTGCCGTCGGTCTCCTCGCAAGGCAGATCGATGACGCGACACTGGACATCATCGACCAGGTACTGCGAGACGATAACGTACTGGTCCAGCTCGCCGCACTGGATGCACTCGAGAGTTTGCCGCCGACGTCGCGAATTCAGGCCGCCCAGCGTTTTCTGACTCACTCATTACGGACCTTGCGCATGACCGCCGCGCACATACTCCTGCCTGCGCGAGCCGAGTTGAGTGAACGTCGGGCCGCCGATCTGGACGCCGCGCTCGCAGAGTACCGGGAGGCGCAATTGTTCAACAGTGACCGCGCCGAGGGACTGTTCAACTGGGCCAACACGCTTGTTCAGCTCGGGCGCCTGGCCGAGGCGGAGGAGCTATTCCAGGATGCAATCGAGCGCGCACCCGTCTTCACAGCCGCTTACGTCAACCTGGCCGACCTCTATCGGCGCGCCGGCAGAGAACAAGAGGCTCGAACCTTGCTCGAGCAGGCGATTGCAAACAACCCGCAAGACCCTGGCGCGCCCTTTGCGCTAGGTCTGTCGCTCGTGCGTTCCGACGCCCCCGACGACGCGTTTGCAGCACTCGAACTCGCAGCCGAGCTTGC
>SMWC01000040.1 GCA_004357505.1 Gammaproteobacteria bacterium
GACTCCACGATGATATGTTGATTAGCACCGTCGGCATCGGAGACGATCAGTCGAAAGAGGCTATTCTCGCCTTTGCCCTCCTGGCTAACGTACGCGATCTGCGTGCCGAACACCCCGCGGATGCCGGTGAGGGCCTCAAAGATCATATCGGCAATGCGATGGCCAGCCGCACGCAGCTCGCCCTCATCGCCAGTGGAAGTCAACCGGTACCCCAATAACGGCTCGCCACGCAGCACATCGAACAACTGGAAAATCACCGTGTATCGATTCGGTCCCTCTTCCAACATTCGGCCGATCACCAGCACGTCCACTTCCAGAATCTGCCAGTCCTGGAAATCTACGTCGGCCGGCCGTGTAGGGTGCGACACCATGTCGCGATCGTCTAGTGGATCGAAACGACCACTCTGACTTAAATCGGCCGAAATCAGCGCAGCGAAGTCGAACGGCGCCTCACTGCCGGAAGGGCCTTCCCAACCGAACGGCACGATGGCCATAGGCACCGGCCGGTCGATTCCGCGTGTAATCTCGATTCGCAACTGCGCGTTGGCACCGGAATAGCCGAATAAGCCGACGAGTGCACAGACCACGACGGCCCGTAGCAGCGAAAGCCCAGTCATAATATCTCTACAACTAGCATTGCCGTTAGTGGTCCGGGGCGAAGACAACATTGAGCGTACGCTCGAACAGCGAAGGGATGGGAGGTCTCGGCAACGGAGAAGCATTCAACACCGCCGCCTCGATCGAGCGGATCACCGCATCATCGCCGTTACAGCGACCGACGCGAACATCCACGATGTCACCGCTCGGTATTTGTATCACCTGCACCTCACACTCCAGGCCGGGTTGCGCGCTCAATGGGGGTATCCATTCCCGCTCGATACGGTTCACGATGAGACGACGGTACTGGTCAAGTAGGCCTGACTCTTCGGCGCGTCGACGTTCATCTTCGACTGCCAGCGCCTGCTGCAACTCAGCCTCCATCTCGGCTAGGCGGCGTGCTTCTTCCGCTTCCCGAGCCAGTCGCTGCCGCTCTTCACGCTGACGCTGTGCCTCTGCCTCCCGCTCTTTAACAAGCCGAAGTTCCTCTTCAGCCTGCAAACGCTGCGCCTCTTCACGCTGCCGCTGGACATCGATCAGGCGCTGCTCTTCCAACTGGGTCGCCCGCTCGCGTTCCTGGCGTACAGCCTCCAATCTTTGCTGCTCTTCTTCGAGCTGCCGGCGCGCTGCTTCTGCTTGCTCGCGCGCGAGCCGTGCTTGCTCCTGCTGGCGGAGAATCTCAGCCTGCTCCTGTTGCTCCAGTCGTTCCATTTCCCGCAGGATCATCGCCTCATCCACGACCGTGGCTTTGATAACCACCTGTTCTACGGGCAGTGGATACTGCGACCGATCCGAAAAACGCACGCCCAGTGTCAAGGTCACCGCCACCGCAACATGCAGGACAGTCGACAGGACGACAGCGCCCGTGTGTTCTCGTAGGTACAAACCCATAATGCCGCTCGTTGCACCTCCTCAGGGTGCCTCACGAAACCCTTCCAACGGATCCGTGATAAATCCAATGGTCTTGGCCCCGGCTTGTTGCAACAGAACCATGGCGGTGACCACGCGGCCGTAAGAAACCGCCTGATCCGCTTTGAGCAATACCGGCGTCTCAGAGTTCCTTCGGAGCACCGCCGCGGCTCTGGCGACGACCGTTCGCTCATCGATAGGCAACTCCTCATCATCGCCAACACTGAGATATAGCAGTCCCTCCCGATCGATGCTTAAGACCAACGGCAGATTGTTCTGCAATATCTCAGGGTCAAGAGGCTCCGCTGGTGCGTTCGGCAGATCTACGGTGATTCCCTGAGTCAACAGGGGCGCCGTAATCATAAAAATAATCAGCAGCACGAGCATCACGTCGATGTAGGGCACAACGTTAATTTCACTCATCAGTCGGCGATGACGTGCGCGGCTCACTCAGAGGCTCCTTCTCTCTGCGCGGCATGGCGTTGCAGAATCGCAGAAAATTCTTCCATGAACGCGTCGAATCGGACTTCCAGGCGCCCTACCTTGTCGGCAAAGTGATTAAACGCTATCACAGCAGGAATGGCCGCGAATAGGCCCATTGCCGTTGCAATCAATGCTTCCGCGATTCCGGGTGCCACCAGAGCGACGGTCGCGCTTTGCACGCTCCCCAGTGCAAAAAAAGTATTCATGATGCCCCACACCGTACCAAACAGTCCGACATAGGGGCTTGTAGAACCTACCGTCGCTAGAAAAGCCAGGTTGTTTTCCAGGCGGTCTACCTCACGCATCTGCGACACACGCATCGAGCGGCGCGCGCCCTCAAGAATTTGATCGCTGCTCAGCGCCAGTTCTGGCTTTAATCGACCGAATTCGCGAAAGCCGGACTCGAAGATACCCGCCATACCAATTCGCGCGCCGCTGCCAGCGGCGATATCACGATACATCGGCGCCAGATCACCACCGGACCAGAAACGCGATTCGAAGTCATCGGCCGCAGCCATGGACTGTTTCAGCATCCGGCCTTTCTCAATGATGACCGTCCACGACGCGATAGATGCGGCCAGCAGCAGCAACAACACAAACTGCACGGGCAGGCTCGCGTTCCATATCAGAGAGGCAATGGACAGATCCACATTCATTCGCTAAGCACACTCAATAGAGCAGCGGGCACGCGCCGGGCTTTCAGTTGCTCGGAATCCATGCACGCGACCTCTGCGGTCCCCTTGCACAATAGCTCGCCGTCAGGAGACTCACGGCGAACACTCTGCTCGAAAATAAATCGGGCCCCCTTCAGCTGCGAGAGCTCCGCGGTGATATATAACATGTCGTCCAGCCTCGCCGGCCGAGTAAATTTTATCTCGGTGCCCACCAACACCAGCACGACACGCTCCTGTTCTCGCAGGAACGTGTGATCGACGCCGTGGGCGCGCAGCCACTCGGTTCGCGCCCGCTCCAAGTAACGGAAAAAGCTCGCGTTATAGACCATACCATGCGCATCCGTATCCTCTAGATAGACCCGCACCGGGAACACGAACTGGCTCATCGCACCCTCCGGCGTCAGTCAAAGAGGCTCGGCGTGTCCGGAGCGTTCGCGGACTTCGGCAGAGCTACGTCAAAGTGTCGATAAGCATTCGGGGTCGCCATTCGGCCCCGTGACGTGCGCTGCAGATATCCCTCCTGGATCAGGAACGGCTCGACAACGTCCTCCAGAGTACCGCGCTCCTCACCGATAGCCGCGGCCAGATTGTCGATGCCAACCGGCCCGCCCTGGAACTTCTCGATAATGGTCATCAGGAGTTTACGGTCCATGGCATCGAAGCCAATCGGGTCCACTTCGAGCAGATCCATCGCCGCCCGAGCGACGTCTTCGTCGACGCGGCCGTCTGCCTCCACTTCGGCATAATCGCGCACTCGCCGCAGCAGCCGATTGGCAATCCTGGGCGAACCACGAGAGCGGCTCGCTATCTCTTTAACACCGCGCTCATCGACCGGCAGATCAAGTATCGATGCCGTTCGGGTAACGATCTGGGCCAACTCTTCGGAGCTGTAGAACTCCAAACGTTGAACGATACCGAAACGGTCCCGCAACGGGGAAGTCAACAGCCCGGCACGCGTCGTCGCCCCGACCAACGTGAACGGCTGTAACTCGAGCCTGATTGATCGCGCTCCCGGCCCCTCACCAATCATGATGTCGAGATGAAAATCCTCCAGCGCCGGATAGAGCACCTCCTCAACAACAGGACTCAGACGATGAATTTCGTCGACAAACAGGACATCGTTCGGTTCCAGATTGGTCAATATGGCCGCCAGATCGCCGGGACGCTCGAGTACCGGCCCGGAGGTCTGGCGAAGATTCACTTGGAGCTCGTTCGCGATGATGTGCGCCAATGTCGTCTTGCCCAATCCCGGCGGCCCGAAGATTAGCGTGTGATCCAACGCCTCGCCGCGATTGCGCGCGGCCGTGATAAAGATCTGCATCTGCCGTTTAACACTGACCTGGCCGATGTACTCGTCCAGAGTCTTTGGCCGCACCGCACGGTCAAAAACTTCGTCCTCTGCAACGGCTGCGCCTGCCACCATACGTACTTCTTCGTTCATCGTCCTTCGCTTATAGAGTCGCTATCGATTCCGAACCTGCCGCAGCGCTTCGCGGATCAACTCCTCGGTACCCAGTCTAGTAGCGTCCAGATTCTTAAGCATCCTTAAAGCCTCTGCAGACTTATAGCCCAGCGCCAACAGCGCCCCGTGCGCCTCACCCTGGGCGTTCGTAATACTGTCTCTGCCATCGCCGCCCGAGAGATCTTCAGCAGGCAGCCGATCGGGCATCTCAACCAGCAAACGCCCTGCCGTTTTGCGCCCGATGCCGGGTAATCGCGTCAGCGCCTCGACATCTTTATCCAGAACGCATTGCCGAAACCCCTCAACGCTGATCCCCGACAGGATACCCAGCGCGATGCGGGCCCCCACACCGGAAACCTTCAGCAAACTTCTAAACAGTGCCCGCTCCGCCTCCGAGGCGAACCCGTAGAGGACATGGGCGTCGTCACGAATGACAAGATGCGTCACGAGCCGTAACGGCTCACCGGATTCAGGCAGGCCGTAGAACGTCGACATCGGCGCCTGTATCTCATAGCCCACACCGCCCACGTCCAAGGTCAACTGCGGCGGCCGCTTGGAAACCAGCGTACCGTTGAGAAACCCGATCACGAGTGCACCGCGAATTCGCGCAGCAGCGCATGCGTCTTGCGCTCGTGCGAATGGCATAGCGCCACCGCAAGCGCGTCAGCGGCGTCCGTCGGCGGTTCGTCTTGCATCGCCAGCAGCAACTTGACCATGTGCTGGACCTGAGCTTTGTCGGCGCCGCCGCTACCGACAACGGCTTTTTTAACATGCCTGGCCGCATATTCGAAGATCGGCAACTCCGCTTGAAAGGTCGCGCACAACGCAGCGGCTCGGGCCTGGCCCAGTTTTAGGGCGCTATCGGCGTTTCTGTGCACGAATACGCGTTCGATCGCGATCTCAACGGGCTGATATCGGGTCACCAGCGCAGCGATTTCTCCAAAAATTTGTCTGAGCCGGCTGCTGTGGTCACCCGTTGTTTGGATCGTGCCCCAATCGACGACGACTGCGTGGCCACCGCGGGTGTCGATGAATCCGTAACCGGTGAACCGGGACCCGGGGTCTATTCCGAGGATGCGAATACTCTCTGTCACCTGTCCTCGATCCGTATGCTTCATGCCTGTTGCCAACTAGCCCTCAAGAAGTTCTTTCGGGATCTCCGCGTTAGAGTACACCTGCTGCACATCGTCCAGCTCATCTAGTGCGTCGAGCAGCTTGAGCAAAGTCTCGGCTTCGGACACCTTAAGCTCCGCGCTGACCGAAGCTCGCATGGTGATCTCCGAATGCTCCGGAGTCAGCCCGGCCGCTGTCATGGCGTCCTTAACGGCGCCGAAATCCATCGGCTCGCCGAGCACATCGATCGAGCCATCGTCATTTGCAACGACGTCCAGCGCACCGGCCGCAATCGCTATCTCCATGATCTTGTCTTCGTCGGACCCGCTGGGATAACTCAGCAGACTCGTATGTGTGAAGAGGTAAGCGACCGATCCGTCGGCGCCGAGATTGCCGCCATGTTTGGAAAACGCGTAACGTATTTCTGCCACGGTGCGGTTACGGTTGTCGGTCAGGCCATCGACCATGACCGCGACACCGCCGGGGCCGTAGCCCTCGTAGCGCACCTCTTCATA
>SMWC01000041.1 GCA_004357505.1 Gammaproteobacteria bacterium
TCAGTCACGGTGGTGAAATGCTGATGAAGGTCGCTTCGGAGTACAGCGGCCTAAGGGCGGGCATCGCGAGCGAACCGGCATCGATGGACTATATCGCCCTCGCTCCGCCCGATCCGAACGCACCGCCGCCGGCGCCGGAGCCCGAGACAATGGCCGTCAATACCCAGGAGATGCAGGCGCAAGCCGTATTAGAAGTCCGCAGACAGGTGGATATGACGCTGGCCATGAAGCGAATCAATGCGGTGGAGATGCCGATGCTCGTGATCAGCCGCGACCGTGACCACAATCAGGCCGTGTTCAGGCTGAATTTCGAATTGCTCAAAGAAGCCGGTAAAGACGTCGAGTGGAAGTCCTACGATCATGATCATCATGGCTTCATCTTTATACAACGCAATACCGAGGGAAAGTACGACCCCGACCCGATTCAACGCGAGGCGGTCACGGATGCGATCGCCTACCTCGATCGTTATATGAAATAGCCACAATGTTTTACTCATGTAGCCCCGGATCTTCGACGCTCTCGGTCAGCAGCGGAGGGTCATCGCGAGCATCTGCTTCGGGAAAACGTCTGACGGTCGACCTGCATTGCCATGTCTATGTTCCCGCAGCGGAGGAGGCCGTTGCGGACGCGTTCGAGATGGAGACCGACTTGCTCTTTAAATTCGCCAATGAGGCCACTCGAGAAGTCAACCGCAAACAAGCGCAGGCGATCTTCGACAAACTCACGTCCGTCGAGACGAGGCTTGCCGACATGGATAACATGGCGATCGACATTCAAGCTGTGTCGCCTGCGCCGCTGCAGTATTACTACGCGCTCGAACCGGATCTCGGCCGGACAGCGGCGCAGATTATCAACGATCATATCGCCGAGCTTGTCGATGCTCATCCCGATCGCTTCGTCGGACTAGGCACCGTGCCGATGCAGGAGCCGGACTTGGCTGTCGCCGAGCTGGATCGTGCGGTCCGCGAACTCGGGTTGCGCGGCGTCGAGATCTGTACCAGCGTTGCTGGTGAAGAACTGTCCAATGACCGCTTTCGGAAATTTTTCGCGAAGGCAGAAGAGCTCGATACACTGATCTTTATGCATCCAAACGGTTTCTCGGACGGGGGCCGGCTCAACGATCACTACTTCATTAACGTCATCGGCAATCCGCTGGACACTACGGTGGCCGTGAGCCATCTGATCTTCGGCGGCGTTCTGGATGCCTACCCGAGATTAAAAATATGTGTCGCGCACGGCGGTGGATTTCTGCCGGCGTACTCCGGACGCATCGATCATGCGCATGCACGCCGTGAGGACTGTCGGCGGCGTATCACGGAGAAGCCGACGAGTTACTTACGCAAGCTCTACTTCGATACGGTCGTGTTTACCGAGCATCAGCTGGAATATCTCGTCAGCCTCTACGGCAGTGATCACATTGTTCTCGGGACGGATTACCCGTACGACATGGGCATGGACGACCCGGTTGGGTTCGTCGAAGGCGCGAGCGCGCTGAGCGCGGCTGATAAAGTGGCGATCGTCGGCGGCAATGCGGCGCGATTGCTAGGGATATCTGACCAGGTGATCGCTAAGACAACAAACGACCGGAGTTAGCCAGCTGTTGAAAAAGACTCAGACGATTCGAACCTGCGTGAAGAATCGACTCAATTACGCGGAGTCGCGCCGATAGGCTTTCTCCATCGCCTCGATTAGCGGCAACTTCTTGCCGGAAAGATATCTCACCATCGCGCCACCGGCCGTACAGACATAGTCGATCTTGTCAAGGTTGACGAATTTTGCAGCGGCCGTCACCGTGTCGCCGCCGCCGATCACCGAGTAACCGGCCGCTCCGGCTATCGCGTTCCAGATTGCTTTTGTGCCTGCCTCGAAGGTCGCGTCCTCATAGACGCCGGCGGGACCATTGACGAACAGAGTCTTGGCGTCATTGATAACCTGCTCATATTTCTCTATTGTTTTGGCGCCGATATCCATGAACATCTGTTCGACCGGCAAGTCCTCGATAAGTACCTCATGCCGAATGCCGTCTACAGCAAAGGCTAGGTCCAGCGGATACTCGACTCTGTCGCCGAATTCCAGAAGACAGGCCTCCGCATCGGCAATAAACACATCGAGTCCACGATCACTCAGGAATTTCTCTTTGGTCTTACCGAGTCGATATCCCTTCGCCAGCAGCATGATCTCTCCGGTAATACCGCAAGTGAGAATTTTGTCTGCCGTTCCTGACGCCAGTACCTGTTTCATCATGCCGAACGCATCAGAGATCTTTGCCCCGCCGAGCACGAAGACTGACGGATGCTCAGGGGAAGCCATCACCTTCGTCAGTGCAGATACTTCGTCGAATAGGAGATCGCCGGCGGCGGACGGCTTGATCTCCTGGAATGCGACCATCGACGGCGCGTTCCTATGTGCCGCCGCGAACGCATCGTTGACGTAGTAGTCGATGATCGGTGCCAGACCGCGAACAAGATAGGTTTCGAGCATTTCGTCCGGTTTCAACTTCACCGCGTTTTCGAACGTAGAAATTTCCTCACTCAAATATCTTAAGTTGCCGAGCAGGACAGCCTCCCCCGGCTGCAGTGACTTGACCCTCTCCTGGGCCGCGGGTCCAGCGACATCGTCTATATACCCGATTTCGGTACCTAAATAGGCGGATAATTTCTTGGCGTGCTCCTCGAGCGGAATCAAATTCTGATAATCGAGCGTGTCACCCTGGTGGGCGATGATTGCGAGCATCGCACCTTTATCCAGAAGCTTACGGATGGTCGGCAGACTCTTCTGCAGCCGGTTGTCATTGACGATTAATTTGGTGTCCGGGTCGATGGGGGAGTTGATGTCAACCCTCAATAAGACGCGCTTCGCACGGTAATCGAAGTCGTCGATCCTCTTCATCTTGACCATAACGAGAGCCTGTCGTCAGTCTGTCGTATCAATGCGGGTTCCGTGTGGAGGGCGAGAAAAAAGGCGTTCTAGTGGAACGCCTTTTCCAAATCGGTCGCAGGCGAACGGTGTTGCTCCCGTTATTTCCAATAAGGCAGACCGAGGTATTGATTGGTCTGACCGACAGCGGTGAGACGATCGGTTTCCATCCCGGTCGCCGCGCGGATCGCATCGATCGTCTCGGGAATCGTCACGGACTCTTGGGGTATATGGATGCCGAACATCAGGTCCCGGCCGGATTTCACAAACGTGTCTGTCCAGATGGGGATCTCATAGATATCACCACGTGGTCGGCCTAGATCGCGTGCGTACCTGAATATTGACGCGTTGCCCAAAAAGCCCTGATCAATCGAGACCAGGCGGATCCGGTCGTGCGCGGCTAACAGAGATTGTGCCTCATCGATCGACAAATCTTCCTTTGGCGTAGCCAGGACGGAGATGAAATGACCGTGGGTGATAGGTGCATGAATAAGCAGGCCGGTGGCGTCTACGTGGGGCATGATCTTCATCAGGTCAACCGCTTGATGATTGGGCGCTTTGTCGACCTGTAACGCGTTCACGAGTCCGCGGTGATAATCGCCGGGATCGGCAACTCGCCTGATGATAGTAATTGCGATACGCTCGATGCCTACGCCGCGATCGAGACAGTCGATCGCTCGAATCAGGCCTGTGGTGTTACACGACGTCAGCTTCAGGAAGTCCTGGTTAATGCCTTTCTCGTAGTTGGCGTAGCCGTGAAAGAAAACGTCGGCGATCTCGTCTTTCTCGCCGCCCTGAAAGACCGCTTTCTTGCCGTGCTTTGCGTAGAGCTCCTTGTTCTTGGCGCCTACGCCAGGTGACGTCGCATCGAGCACGATGTCGACCTCGGGTAGGATCTCCTCCAGAGTGCCGGATATCTTTAATCCCGCGGCTTCGAGGTCGGCTTTGGCACTGTCAAAGGCGGCGTAAAGTTTGTAGGGCATGCCTTTGTCTCTGAGAGACAGAACACTCAGCGTGGGGGCGGCATCGACAACGCCGACTAATTCCATATCACCTTGCAGCGCAACGCCGTCAGCAAGTCGTTGACCGATAACGCCATAACCGGCGACTAGAACCTTGACCATGAAGTGAAACCTCTCAGGATTTATCAAGAACGTTGACAGAACCAGTCGGGTCGGGGGCTTAGACCCCCGCAGAGCTTATCCAGGCTCCGGCTGAGCGTACTGAGCGTAGGCAGGCGAGTTAGTCCGCCGTTTCCCTCAGGCGCCATTGCTGACGTGCATTCCGGCTGCCGTCACATACCTGCAGCGTCAGATCACGGATCAAGTGCACGGGCTCACCACCCCCGCCATGCCGACTCGGGCCTTCTCCGGCGGTGACACAGTTGCCTGGCGCTGCCGTCGCGACGATTCTTCCATTGGCTCTGTGCTCAAACTGCTGGAACTCACTACCATCGCAGGGTTCCAGTGCGAGCGAGCTGCCGGCGCTGGTGCCCGTCAACGTCATGCAGACATCGTACTCAATCAGCCGGAACGTGCCCTCCGGAATCAAATCGCCGTCGAACGCCTGGTCAACCGCGAGTTGGCCCTGGTAGCTGTAACAACTATGGGTCTGCAAACCTTCTTCCGGCCGCGCTTCGGCTTGGAAGCCCAGAGTATCGAAGCAGAAGCCACGCGGCTCGTCCAGTTTATCGACCAATGTAACCTCGACCATTGTTGCAGCGTATGCCGCAGGTCCCAGCAGCAGGCCGGCAAGCGGCAGCCAAAGCTTGAATTTCGTGTTCATTTTTTTCCCCTCGCGAAGCGTCCTGAAGCCGTCTTTGAATTGTTGTAGCAGATGCTAGTATAACAGTCCTTAATATAATGCTTGGCCCTCCAGGGGCTCGTCATGGGCACAATCTTGTCGTCTGCTAAGGGCAGACTCGTACATCCTTGCCGTATGGCTGCTCAGCAGGCGCAGTACGAGTGGTTGAAGAATCGCGTCAACGCGATGCACGCTAGCGAGTTCTAGCCCGTGGTCGAGTGTTACAGGTAGGCGATGAGCCGGCCGGCGACGACGGCAATCGTCCAGAACACGATTGAACTCCCGGCAAGCACCAGGCCCTTTCGTGGTACAGCGCCCGCAGCCTCCCAGCTAGCCGCGTCCCGCTTTAAGATTTTCTGCACATGATACAGGTTGCCGATCCCGAGTATGACGAATGTGATTTTCACGAGGAACGCCACGCTCGTGATGTAAAAAACCGCCTGAGCTACGAATAGCGACAGTCCGGAGAAGACGTTCATCGCAATGCCGATCCAGCCGATGGCCATGAGACCGTGTAGTGACGTATAGGGAATAGGTTTGAACAACCCGAGAAGTCGAAGGTTGAGCGCGAACATGACGCCGACGATGATCGCTAATCCGACCGCATGCGTCGACAGCATGAGCGGCCAACCAGTCAATCCAGACACGATCCACTGGGAGTAGGCCGTAGACTCCAGCCAGCTTAGAAACCCCATAAACGCTCCCGATTACCTCACAGGATAAGAAAATCTATCGGTCGTCGCGGCGGTCGTGACGCTCCGCAATCGTATCGATCAAGTAGGCCGCGGCGCCGACTATGGCAAGGGTGCCAATTACAAAGAGGAAAGCGAGTATTGCCAGGTTTTCCATGCTCTAGCCTCCGTCTCCATAGTAGGGTAGCA
>SMWC01000042.1 GCA_004357505.1 Gammaproteobacteria bacterium
ACCAATCCCCAATATCTTGGTATTTATCACCGGTAGCCGCAACCCATACGCGAACTTGTTCACAAAAATGAAATCTCCCTCCAATAATGTGGGCATCATCGACCCGGAAGGGATCCTAAACGGCTCGAACAGGAAGGATCTGAGAACCAGTACCAGTAGAAGAACAGGAAAGAATGAACGAGCATACTCGACCACTATGGGCTCATGCCCTACTGAGGAGCCTCCAGCTCCGCTCTGAGCGCCTCGCTTGAGCCGTCGCTTCTTAAGAAAAAACGCATCACCCGCCCAGATCGCTCCGGTGAGGAAGGTAGCAACAACAAGTAGCAATGCGAAGTCCAACGGGAGTTATCCTCTTTCTAACATCTGGGCCGCTGCGGAGTATTGGTCATTTTCTGTCGCCCTGCAATACAGCCAGGAAGGCCGCCTGAGGTATTTCAACCGCACCGAACTGCTTCATCCTGCGCTTGCCGGCCTTCTGCTTTTCAAGAAGCTTGCGTTTCCGGGTGACATCCCCACCGTAAAGTTTCGCCGTGACATCCTTGCGCAGCGCCTTGATCGTGCTCCGCGCAATTATCTGTGCGCCGATCGCCGCTTGAATAGCGACCTCAAATAGCTGCCGGGGGATGATTTTCCGCAGCGTTTCTACAAGTTGTCGCCCGCGCCTGTCCGCCACATCTCGATGCACAATCATCGACATCGCATCGACGCGTTCCTTGTTAATCAAGATATCCATCCTTACGAGCGCCGCGGGCTCAAAGCGAACGAACCGATAGTCAAAGGATGCGTAGCCGCGACTGACAGACTTCAATTTATCGAAGAAATCCAGTACAACCTCTGCCAGTGGTAATTCATAGTCGAGAGAAATCTGGTTGCCGAGATACTCGAGTCGCTTCTGCACGCCGCGCTTTTCCACACAGAGCTTGATTACAGCACCGACATATCTCTGGGGCAGAAGTATGGTCGCCAGAATTATCGGTTCGCGAATTTCGTCAATCTGGTTCGGGTCGGGAAGCTGGCTCGGGTTCTCGATCTGCAAAAGCTCGCCGTCATTGGTTTGAATCTCGTAGACCACGGTAGGCGCGGTTGAAATCAACTCTAGGGCATACTCACGTTCCAGCCGCTCTTGGACGATCTCCAAGTGCAGCATGCCAAGAAAGCCGCAACGAAATCCGAGACCTAGTGTCGCGCTCCCTTCCGGCTCGAAGTGCAGCGCGGCGTCATTCAGCTGTAGCTTCTCCAGAGCATCTCGGAACGCTGCGAAATCATCAGAGTTAATCGGGAATAGACCCGCGAACACTTTGGGCTGAATACGCTTGAATCCCGGCAATGGCACGGTGCCCACTGCACCTGTCTCGCGGATCGTATCTCCAACCGGGGCCCCATGGATCTCTTTGATGCCGGCAATGATGTAACCGACTTCTCCTGCGCTCAAGACTTCCCGGTCGCTCATCTTCGGCGTGAAAACACCCAGTCGGTCAGCCGTGTAGCGACGCCCGGTCGAGCACACCTCAAGGCGTCCTCCTCGCCGAAGCGTGCCGTTGACTACCTTGACTAGCGACACGACACCGACATAGGCATCAAACCATGAATCGATGATCAGAGCCTGTAATGGCGCGTCGACGCGACCTTCTGGAGGTGGAATGGCCGTGATAATTTGCTCGAGAAGTTGCGTAATGCCTGCACCGGTCTTCGCGCTAATACACAACGCGTTCTGGGCATCGATACCGATGATCTCCTCAATCTCTTGAATGACCTTCTGCGCGTCGGCCGCAGGGAGATCCATCTTGTTGATGACTGGGACAACATCGAGGCCCTGCTCTATCGCCGTATTACAGTTAGCCACGCTCTGCGCTTCAACACCCTGGGTCGCGTCCACAATGAGTAACGCCCCTTCACAGGCGGCTAGGGAGCGCGAGACCTCATAGGCAAAATCCACATGCCCCGGCGTATCGATCAGGTTCAACTGATACGTCTGACCGTCCTGTGCGTCGTAGTTCAGGGAGACGCTCTGCGCCTTGATCGTGATCCCCCGCTCCCGCTCCAGATCCATGGAATCGAGTACCTGGTCAGCCATCTCCCGGTCACTCAATCCCCCACAAATCTGAATAAAACGATCCGCGAGCGTCGATTTCCCATGGTCGATATGGGCGATAATCGAGAAATTTCTAATCCGCTTCATAGGGAAGCCAAGTAGGCTTCGACAGCTTCGACATCGAGTGGATAGGTCGACAACTCTCGCCCCTGCGCCACAAGTACCGGAATTCTCAGCCCGTAGCGCTTCTTCAAGGCTAAATCGCCGTCAATATCGACGATCCGAACGTCTGCCCGGTTTTGAAGTAGCGACACCAAGCTTTCGGCTAACTCCTCGCAAAGGTGGCATCCCGGACGGCTGTAGAGCTGTAGCCTTGTCACGGCCCGGGGACGACCCGGAGCTCGTCCAATGTCGTCATCTCGAGCCGACGATGCCACGCCGGCGTAACGACTAGCGTGCCGGAAAAGCCGATCACCGCACCGATAAGGCAACTCAGATCGCTACTACCTACCAGCGAGCCTGCCAGGCCGCCGAGCACCAGCATTGCCCATGGCAGTCCGTGTAAAAGAACGGCACCGAGTAAGATGTAGCGTACCGGTAGCGAGACGAGCACAGTTTCACCAACCGTCAGCGGAGTCGTCGCCCGGAGTCGAAGTTCACCCACCTTGGGTGTGCGAAACCAGGCGCAGGAACCTTCACATCCCCGACAGCGGGGTGCCGGGAGAAATTCAACGTCGACGAGAGCCCCAGCGTGCACGGCACGGACTCGAGCCCGCGCAGTCATGCATTCCTCAGAATTCATGACCGTTGAACCTCACGTGGAGCCGGCTGGCGCAGTTGTCTATTACTGCGCCCTAAGAGATGTTGCGATCGTTTCCACGGTCCGCCTCGGCACCTCGCCTACCGCAGTTACCTGACGACCGTTGAGAGTTAGCGTGAAAGTGTTCGCGCTACCGACCCGGAAATGACCCGCTGCGAACTCTGGCTTGCTCTTGGGATCCTCGATAAAGACAGAGACTGTGGCAAGACCATCAGAATAGACCAGATGCTCGACAGGATACTGAGATCCGGCGATCGGTCCATGCGTCGCGACCGAAAGCTGAAACCCCTCAGGAAGACGCGCAGCCCGCAGACGCAGAGTATCTTCCGTCCGGACTACCATGGCTGGCGGGCGGAACATCGTGAAGCCCTCGGTATCAATCGTGGGCTCCAGCGCGGAACGTGGAATGGAGTCGGAAATTTCGAGCTGCGTAAACAAAATCTGCTCCAGGATGTTGCCCTGCCCGTCGACAAGTTGCGATTTCAGAGGCATCGCCGTTTCCTGATCCAACCAAAGCATGTAGCCGTAGCGAAATCCGTCTTTTGGTTTGATACTCACGATCTGGGTTTGACGCCCGATGACTCGAGCACTCTGATGGAGAGTGAATTCATAATGGCGGCGTAACTCGTCGGAGTAGTTTGGCAAAGCTGAAACCAAAGGATTCACATCCCGGCGTTCTTCCAACAAGACGGCACGACGATCCGGCAGTATGCACTGCACTTCATCCCCGTTACGAATAATCTCGCGCGCAACACCGTCCAACGCGAGAATACGCTCACCAATTCGTCCGTCGTCGTTGAGATGAGTAATGTGCAGCGTTTCAGCGTCACCTCCCTGCATATGCACGAAGGTTCCCTGGTAGCTTAACTCCTCAACGGCATGGCTCATGCGCGTCAGCCAGTCTTCAGCGTCTTGGGCCGCGGCCGTCAACGTTGTCACACTGATTGCCAGCCAGACGGCCGGAATGAACACTGTGCGCCCCAGCATTTGCCTTAATCCTCAGCAGGCACCGTATCGATCACACGCC
The DNA here is from genome assembly GCA_004357505.1 of Gammaproteobacteria bacterium. GTDB lineage: Bacteria > Pseudomonadota > Gammaproteobacteria > Steroidobacterales > Rariloculaceae > SMWC01. Next base: position 3,880 of record SMWC01000042.1, read on the forward strand.
AGACGTCCTGACCGCTGACGACACTAGCGTAGATGGATCGGCGCCCGATTCCGATCGCGACCTCACCGTGGCGAACGAGATAGTTGGTACGGAGTATGGTCGGCTGGAACATTTGCTCGGCGCCGCTGAGAGCGATGCCGGCATCCTGAGGAACCACATAACTTAGTGCAAGATTATTCGGATCCCCGGTAATGGTCTGCTGCTCAGCCATGACCGGTTCGCCGTCGCCCGGGCTGGACTGGGAGCTATAGTTCAGGGCCAACAGCCCTAACACAGCTACACTTGCGGCAATACCCGTTCCCAATACGGGTCGAATCATGCGCACTGCCCAGCTTGGATAGTCTGCAGCCGATCTCACAGACGAGTTCACCCCACCGAGGGCTTGCCGTAACCGATCGCGCAAAACATCCGGGTCCGGACCGAGTAGTTCGCCGCGTAGAGCCGCACCGATAACAGCGAAACGCGCGACCCTCTCACGGGATTCAGAGTCGCGCTCGAGCCGCCGTACCAGGAACTCGCACTCCTCCGAGGAGAGTTCATCGTCGGTAAAAGCCGAAATCTGGTCCTGGATCTGTCCTGTCATAGCTAGTCTCTAACTAGTCGCTCTGAACTTATCAATATAGCCTTGACTGACCACTAAAGTAACGGACTAATTCGTTTGTCAATCGCTTCTCGTGCCCTGAAGATTCGCGAGCGAACTGTACCCACGGGACACTCCATTGTCTGCGCAATCTCGTCATAGCTCATTCCCTCTATCTCGCGGAGAAGGATGGCTGTTCGCAAGTCTTCAGGCAAATCATGCATCGCCTTATTGATAGTCTGGCGGAGCTCCTCCGACAGCGTCAACCCTTCCGGCGTATCTAGGTCTTTGAGCTTCGCAAAGACTTCATATTGCTCTGGATCCTGAAGATCCAGAGCATAGTACGCAGGTCTTCGTCCTGCTGCTACCAGGTGGTTCTTCGCCGTGTTAATCGTGATCCGATAAAGCCATGTATAAAACGCGCTGTCTCCGCGGAACGACGGCGCTGCCCGATAGGCCTTCAGAAAGGCCTCCTGAGCAACGTCGAGCGCCTCGGACGGATCTCTCACGTACCTCATGATCAGCTTAATAATCTTATGCTGATACTTGATCACCAATAGATCGAACGCCGACCTATCACCCTGCTGCACCCGCCGTATCAGCGCCAAATCAGAGACGCGGTCACTGGGCGCACGCTCTGTCATGGACGCGGTTGACTGCTCCTCGATAGACCCCATATCGCACCAGAAGTTCTGCCAATTCTGGGAAGTAGACCCGGTTTAGAGGCGTTTTGTGACGGGATTGAACTTAAGACGTATTCTAACAGCCTAGCGGAGGCCGGGCGTGGACTCACGGACGAAGCTACTGCATCAGTTCACGGCATTGGTCCGTTGTTCCCTGGCACCGCCGGTAGCCGCCGAAAGACCGCCTGCAAAGCCCGCCAGTCTTGCGTATGGAACTGATCGCGGAGTAGCAGAACCGTCAGTGTCCCCTGCCCATCGTGCAGGATCAAACGGATCCACCAGCTTGCGTAGCGCGTTCCGGACCTCAGCCGGAGCGCGCTGCGGCCAAGCTCAGGAGCCGCCCACAACCCGTTTGGATATCTGATTAGGACGGGCGAGAATGCAGGCGCCTGTCTCAGCCAATGACCGCCGAGCGCGCCTAGGAGAAACCACCGGATCGACCACGACATCGGCACAGCGATGATGCCGGCCGCGGCCACCCCGTGCAGCAGCCACCACCAAACTACCAGTGCTCGAGAACGCCGCGGCCTAAGAATGAAACTCCGTTCTGATCCGGCTGAGCAGGGCTTCAACGTTCGCGTCGGTGGCGTCATACCGTCCGAGAAGATAGGCATGCAGCTCCGGGTCCGGAAGCTCCAGAAGTGCCTCAAACCGAACCTTATCGTCAACCGATAACGACTCGTAAGATGTCTGCAGAAAGTTAGTCAGTATTGCGTCCAACTCCCGCATTCCCCGGCGGCAGCGCCAACGCAACTTGGCGACTTCGGCGAGCATGCGGCACTAATGTCGCCGTTCGGCTATCAGGCTCTTGATTTTGGCGATCGCTCGACCGGGATTGAGATCCTTAGGGCATGCGTCCACGCAGTTCAAGATGGTATGACAGCGATATAGTCTGAACGGGTCTTCCAGCG
>SMWC01000043.1 GCA_004357505.1 Gammaproteobacteria bacterium
CAAGAGATCGTCCCGTTGGCGACGATCAAGCTTGTCAAGGACAAAGAATCGGGTGAAGTCAGCGAGGAGCGCGTCGAGTTGACTCAGGACGAGGGTAACCGACCCGCGACAACGCTCGAAGCCTTGGCGGCCTTGAAGCCCGTACTCGGCGAGAGCCAGACCGTCACGGCCGGCAATGCCTCACAGCTCTCCGATGGCGCGTCTGCGATGGTTATCGTCGACAGTCAGTTCGCAGAGCGGCGTAATCTGGAACCGCTGGGGGCGTATCGCGGTCTCGCCGTCGTCGGCTGCGCTCCCGACGAAATGGGCATCGGTCCCGTCTTTGCCGTGCCACGATTGCTCGAGCGCCACGGCTTGACCGTTGATGACATCGACCTCTGGGAGCTCAATGAGGCGTTCGCCGTGCAGACGATCTATTGTCGGGATCGGCTCGGAATTCCGCCTGAAAAATTGAACGTCGACGGTGGTGCGATCTCGATCGGTCATCCCTACGGCATGAGCGGCGCGCGCCTGGTAGGGCACGTACTACTCGAAGGCAAGCGCCGTGGCGCCAAACACGTCGTCGTGGCGATGTGCATCGCCGGCGGTATGGGCGCGGCCGGGTTGTTCGAAGTCTACTGAGTGCCAACGCGGCCACATCGATCATGAGTGCGAGCAGCAGCTATGAACGCTGATGTATCAGACGGTCTGACGCGCGACGAGCTCGAAGCCTACTGGATGCCGTTCACCGGCAACCGCGACTTCAAGGACCACCCGCGCATGATTGTCGGCGGCGACGGTTGCTATTACCTCAGTGCGGACGGGCGCCGAATATTCGACAGCGTTTCCGGGCTATGGTGCTGCGGCTTCGGCCATAACCGGCGGGAAATAACGGCCGCCGTCAGCCGGCAGCTCGCGACGCTGGATTACGCGCCCGCAATGCAATTTGGTCATCCACTGGCGTTTCAACTCGCGAACCGCATTACGGCAATGACTCCGGCGGATCTCGACTACGTGTTTTTCTGTAACTCGGGCTCCGAGGCCGTCGATACGGCGCTGAAAATGGCGCGGGCCTATTGGTGCCTCAAAGGCGAACCGGGGAGAACGAAGTTCATCGGCCGGGCTAAGGCCTATCACGGCGTCAACATCGGCGGCACGAGCGTCGGCGGTGTAGGGCCGAACCGAGAACTCTACGGCGAACTCCTCGATAGCGCGCAGCTGTCCCATACGTTGCTCCCCGAAAACGCCTTCTCGCGTGGTCTGCCGGAAAAAGGCGCCGAACTGGCCGATCAGCTTGAGGAATTCGTCGCACGATACGACGCGGGCAACATCGCGGCAGTCATCGTCGAGCCGTTTGCGGGTTCGGCCGGCGTTATCCTGCCGCCACGGGGCTACCTGGAAAGATTGCGCGAGCTCTGCACCAAGCACGAGCTCCTGCTGATCTTCGACGAAGTCATCACGGGCTTTGGACGCACGGGCAGGAATTTCGCCGCCGATACTTTCGCTGTCATACCCGACATCATGTGTCTCGCCAAAGCGTTGACGAACGGCTCGGTACCGATGGGCGCCGTGGTCGCCAGGTCTGAGATCTACCAGACTTTCATGGCGGCCGGTGGCCATGACTATGCGATCGAGTTTCCGCATGGTTATACCTACTCGGCTCATCCAGTCGCATGCGCTGCCGCGCTCGCGGCACTGGATATTTTCGAGCAGGAAAAACTCGCCGAACGTTGCCGCGAGCTCGCGCCCTATTTCGAGGCGGCGATCCACGGCCTGCAGGGGCTGCCCTATGTTGTCGACATTCGCAACTTCGGTCTGGCCGGCGCCATACAGCTCGACGCTTACCCCGGCGAACCGGCCCGGCGCCCGGTCGAGGTCGCGATGGGCTGCTGGGATAAGGGCTTGTATGTGCGTTACGCTGGTGATTCTATTGCGCTCGCGCCGCCGTTCATCGCCGAGAAGGACGACATCGACTTCACCTTCAGCGTCCTCAACGACGTGATCGGAGCGCTGCCATGAAGTCCGCGAAACACGAATCGAAGCCCGCAACCGCCGTCGTCGACCATCTGATCGGCGGCGAACGGGTAGCTGGCGGCACACGGTCGGGTTCGATCTACAACCCGGCCACGGGCCGGGTCGTTCGCGAAGTCCTGTTAGCTGATCGGGCGACGGTCGGGCAGGCTATCGCTGCGGCCGCAGCCGCGTATCCGGCGTGGCGACAAACGCCACCCGTCAAGCGAGCCCGTATCATGTTTCGCTTCAAGGTATTGCTCGAGCAGAACGAAGATAGAATCGTCGCGCTGCTGACCGAAGAGCATGGCAAAGTTCTTCACGATGCGCGTGGCGAGCTCCGCCGCGGCCTGGAGAATGTCGAGTACGCCTGCGGTGCGCCGGAGTTCTTGAAAGGAGAGCACAGCAAGAACGCAGGCTCCGCCCTCGACAGTTGGTCCGAGATGCAGCCCTTAGGCGTCGTGGCTGGTATCACGCCGTTCAATTTTCCGGCGATGGTGCCGTTGTGGATGTATCCGCTCGCGCTGGTGTGCGGCAACACGTTCGTACTGAAGCCTTCGGAGCGAGATCCTAGCAGTGCGATGCTTGTGGGCGAACTACTCTACGCAGCAGGATTGCCGGATGGCGTATTCAATATCGTCAATGGCGACAAGGAAGCCGTCGCTACGCTGTTGACCGACTCGCGGGTGCAAGCGATCAGTTTCGTCGGCTCGACACCCGTCGCGGAAAGCATTTACAACACGGCCAAAGATAAACGGGTCCAAGCTCTGGGCGGCGCCAAGAACCACGCCGTCGTGATGCCCGACGCCGACATCGATAACGTGGTGAGCGCGTTAATGGGTGCGGCTTACGGCTCTTGCGGCGAGCGCTGCATGGCCATCTCGGTCGTGGTTGCCGTCGGTGAGACGACTGCGAATGAGCTCGTCGGCAAACTCGCCGCTGAAGTGCGGGCACTCAGAGTCGGTCCGGGCCTCGACGAAGCCAATGACATGGGGCCGCTCGTTACTGCGGCGCACTACGACAGAGTCAAGGGCTATGTGGATCTCGGCGTCGAGGAGGGTGCGGAGTTGGTAGTCGACGGCCGTCAGATCACAGTGCCCGGCCATGAGAATGGCTTTTTCCTTGGTGGTTGCCTGTTCGATCGCGTCGAGCCGGGCATGCGCATCTACCAGGACGAGATTTTCGGGCCGGTGTTGTGCGTGGTGCGCGTAGCGAGTTTGCAACAGGCCATCAGTCTCGTCGACAATCACGAGTACGGCAACGGCGCTTGTGTCTTTACACGGGACGGCGAGACGGCCCGCTATTTCAGTGATCAGGTCAAGGTCGGGATGGTTGGTATCAACGTACCGCTGCCCGTTCCCGTGGCCTGCCATAGCTTCGGTGGTTGGAAACGATCGCTGTTCGGTGACCTGAGTATCTACGGGCCCGATGCCGTACGCTTCTACACGCAGCGCAAGACTATCAGCCAGCGTTGGACCGCAAGCGGAAGTCAGGAGCGCACGAAGTTTGCATTCCCCGGTAACGATTGAGCACTGACGACTGAATAGATGAAAATTTAACTCTGGAGGAGATTGGACGATGAAATTCCCGACTCGAATCTTGATGGCAGGATTGCTGGTTCTGGCCGGTGCGTTCAGCGGTCCCGCTCCGGTATCGGCAGAGACGATCGCGATGATCGGCACCGGCAATGTCGGCGGTGCGTTGGGTCCGCAGTTTGCAAAGCTCGGTCACGACATCATCTACGGTTCGCGAGAGCCGGGGCGGCAGGACGTCCAGGAACTCGTGGCGCGCACGAGCGGCAACGCTGTCGCGATGCTGCCGGCCGAGGCGGCCGCTGCTGCCGGCATCGTGGTGATCGCTGTGAAGTGGGATGCAGTGGAAGTGGCGGTCATGAGCCTCGGCGACTTGTCGGGCAAGATCATCCTCGACCCGACCAATGCCGTGCGTCGCGACCCCGACGGTATTCGCCATCATGCGGTGGAGACCTCAACGGCTGAGTTCATTCAGAATTTGGCACCGCACGCCATGGTCGTGAAAGCCTTCAACACCTTGAGTTCCGAGACGATGGCCGATCCGAGCCTTGCCGGCGGGCCGGTGACGATTCCGATCGCGGGAAACGACCCGGAGGCCAAAGCCGTGGTGGCAGGTCTGGTGACCGGGATCGGCTTCGAGGTTGTCGATATGGGAACGATCGGTGCGGCTCACGCTATCGAGCAGATGCTCATCGTGCGCGGTAACGCCGGCGTACTGGGCGCGCCGTTCAACTACTATTTCCGTCCGTTACCCGAAAGTCCGTGAGCTGTGCATCAGTCCGAAAACGCGCGTTCCATCCGGACGTGTTCGATGTTGGCTTCGTAGAACGGCTCACTCGTGACGCGATAGCCTAAGTGCTCGTAGAACGGTCGAACAGAAACCTGGGCGTTGCACCAGACCTTGTCGAGGGCGTTATCCTTGGCGATACAGTGGGCGTACTTCATCAGTGCGGTGCCGACACCTTGACCGCGCCGCGACGCTACGACGGCGACTCGTCCGACTTTGCCGGACAGCGCAAGATCGATGCGGCCGGTGCCTACCGGTTCTCCATCTTCGACGGCCAGTAGGTGGACGCAGTGTGGATCGCGATCGTCGATCTCGATACTCTCCGGCACCTGTTGTTCGTCGACGAACACGGCGAAGCGGATGGCGCAGATCTCGGCATGATCTGCAGCGAAATCGGCTATGCGTACGCTTAGCATCGGCGCCTCATGTTATGCGGTTCGAACAATCCCTGCGGCGATGGAGTGATGCCTTAACACGTCGAGCGAGCGCAGACTTTCGATGGCTTGAGTTATAGTTAAGACTGCTTCTCGGGGGCGCTGTCGTCGCCGTAGACGAACCGCTCCAATTCGCCGTGAATACGCCACACTGTCGCAGCCGTTGGCGGCTGTGTACAGCGTGACACGCCGATCGTGACGATGAAGTTTGCGAGCACCGACCAGACTCCGCCATGCAGGCTCAACGGGTGCGGGATCACAACGAGCGTCAGATACAACGTCGCTAATCCAACCCCGATACCCGCTAGAACCCCGGTACGCGTGAAAAGATGCCGCGTCGGAAAGCAAACGCCCAGAATCGCCGGCATGAGCTGTAACGCACCGGCACCCGAGAGCGCGACGAGTACCACAAGGAATTCGAACGTCCTGACCGAGAGCAGATAGCCGACGATGAGCAAGCCGAGAACGATCACGCGGCCGACCAAAATGTAGTGAGCCGGAGTTGCGTTCGGCGCTACGTAGCGCTGATAAACGTCTCGCGTCAGTACTGTCATGTTCGAATGCAGAATCGAATCCAACGTCGACATGGCGGCTGCCGTCGCGCCCGCGAGAATGATTCCCGTCAACCACGCCGGTGCGTAATTGAATAACATCTCGGGGAAAATCCTATCGGCGATCTCGATGTTTGGCATTACGAGCGCACCGCCCAGTCCGACCAGCGCTGCAGGGATATACAGCGTCATGAGGAAGATCGGAGTCGTCGCACCCAGCCACTTGATGGTCTGCGCCGACACGGCCGTGTAATAGCGAATCAGGATGTGCGGTTGGATGATAATCCCAAAGGAAAAAACGACCATGAGGCCAAACCACATGCCCGGGGTGAAGTATCCTTCCGGACCGGGAACGGTCAGCAGATCCGGCCGCTCAACGGCGACACGTTGCCACAGCGCGAGCGGTCCGCCGAATAGTTTGTAGGTCAGGACGAGCGAGCCGGCCCAGACGGCCACGTACATCCACGCGCCCTGCAGCACGTCAGTCCAGTAGACGGCCCTCAAGCCACCGGCGATCAGGTAACCGGCAGCCACCACCATCAGGATGAGCGTGCCGAGCTCGAAGGAAATTCGTTCGCCCGACGCGACCGAGAGAATATAGCCGAGCCCCCGCGCCTGCACTTGTATATAAAGGATCGTGAAGCCGACCGAGACGACGGCGACGACCACTCGAACGGCTTCGCTTTCGTAGAAGTCGGCCAGCATGTCGGCCGGCGTGAAATAATCGAACCGCTTGCCCAGCGCCCAGATCCGACTACCTAGCACGTAGGTGATGGCCCCGACCAGAACGGTCCACGAGCCCGCAACCCAGAAACCGATCCCGTGTGTGTAGAAGAACCCGCCTGAGCCGAGGAACGCGAACGCCGAGTGGTACGTTGCGACGACAGTGAAGTACAGGATAACGAAGCCGGTTTTACGCCCGTAGAGCAAGAAGTCTTCGAGGTTGGGCGCAAGCCTCCGGTTGGCGATGACGCCGAGAGCGACCGTGACGATCAAGTAGGCGCAGATTCCGCCGGTGGCCACGAGCCACACGTCCATCTACACGCCACGCCGCTTTGCCCAGATCAGCACGGCGATCAAGGCGAAGTAAAGGACCAATAGATAGGCATACAGGAACGGCACGCCAAGCACCCACGGGGCAATCCGGTTGGCGACCCCATGCACGAATGGTGGTTGCGTCAGCGCAAAGAGTGCAACGAACAGGAGCACTGCGATCCGGCCGTCGCGAGTTCTCGGCCGATAGTGAGAGCGGTAGTTGGGATACTCTTCGCCCGGAGCGTGGCCGCTGTGTTTTCCTCTGTTGTCGTCCGGCATGTCGTTCTTCCGCGGTCGCGAGAGCTCGTCCGAGGATGATAAACGTATTACACGTCCGCGAATGCGGTTAATCAGGTAAGATCCGACTCAAAGAACGATGCTAGTTCTGCGGGAGGGGAAGACATGATCGCATTCCGGCTCTGGCTTCGAAGGCGCGATGTCCTCGATAAAACAATCACATGTGGTCTTGTTGGTATGCTTGCCGCCGTGTCCACAACGACCGCTTTGGCACACCATGCCGCCCGGGTCATCTACCATACCGATCAGATCATCGAAGTCGAAGGCGAGATTACCCGTCTTCTGTGGAGAAACCCGCATATTCGTTTCACGATCAACGCGACAGATGCGCAAGGCGGGACGTCGCGCTGGGACGTCGAGAGTATCCCGGTGACCCGACTCACGCGGGTTGGCGTTTCGGCTGGCCTGATCGGTGTCGGACAGACGGTAAGGGTGGCAGGATTTCCCTCCAGACGCTCTGCGAATGAAGTGTATGCCATCAATCTATTGCTACCGGATGGCCGCGAAGTCCTGTTGGATACTCCGCTCGCACGCTGGTCGGATAACACCATCGGTACCGGCCGAGACGAGACCCCCGGTATCGCGAGCTCCGACCCATCCTTAGGCGTTTTCCGCGTCTGGAGCACCGACGGCGTGCGTCTGCCGATTACCAATAACGACAGTTATAAATTGACCGCGG
>SMWC01000044.1 GCA_004357505.1 Gammaproteobacteria bacterium
CTGGGCATGTGGGAGCTCGGTACCGAACGAAACACGCGTGCTTTCGAAGCAGCGGTCGCGCGCCAATCCAACCCGGATGACTCGTACGGGAGTCAGGCTAATCACGCGCTGGCCTGGCTGATCTACGCGCTAAACCAGCAAGGCATGCACGAACAGGCGGCCGAAAAGCTCGCGCTGTTCGAGGACCAACTGTCACGCTACGGCGGCAACACGCAACGGCAGAACTTCATCGCCGCGCGCGCCTCGTACCTTGTCGATAGCCAGGACTGGGACAGTCATTTCGCAACCGTACCGGTCGACTATGACGGCCTGAGCCACTATTTCGTGGCGACGGACCAGTACATCCAGGGCGTGCTTGCGCTGGAGAGTGCCGACGTCGAGGGCGCAAAGACGGCGCTCGACGCGATCGACGGAGCCGAGCCGATCCAGACTCGGAGCCGTCGTGCGATGGTGCCGCGATTGTTACACCTGGCCCTGGCGGGCCAGATGGCTCTAGCCGCCGGCAATACACGCGAAGCCCTGGCGCTGATGGAGGAAGCGGCGGAGCTCGAGGCCAGCGTACCGCCGGAGTACGGCCCGGCCGTCCCGGTCCAGCCGACCGCAGAGCTACTCGCAGATACCTATATGTCGCTGGGCGAGTACGAGCTAGCGCGGCAGAACTACGAATTGGCCCTGCAGAGCTCGGTCGGACGCCAGAGATCGCTGACCGGCCTCAACGGGGCCGCCCACTGAACTCGGGAGTCTGCCGGGCGCAGGGGGGGCGCCCTACCAGGCGGTCCAGCCACCGTCGATGACGAGCGCGGCACCCGTAATTAGCGCAGCTGCCGGAGAGGCCAGGAAAACCACCGCGCCCATGATGTCCTGAAGCTCACCAACCTGGCCGCGCGGAATACGCCGCAGCGTATCTTCTCTAAACGCCCGATCCTCGAAGAACGGGCGCGTCAATGGTGTCAGAATAAATGTCGGTCCGATCGAATTCACACGGATCTTCTGCGGCGCTAGCTCCACCGCCATGGCTTTGGTCATGCCCTCCACCGCATGTTTCGAGGCACAGTAGACGGTCCGATTCGGTGCGCCGACATGACCCATCTGTGAGGATACATTGATGATCGCTCCTCCCCGCCCACCAGCCTGCATGCTGCGGACGGCCGCTTGCGACACCATAAAAGTGCCCTTGACGTTGAGCGTCATGATCCGATCGAAATGATCTTCGGTCACATCTGCAAGCGGCTCGGGAATATTTCCTCCGGCGGCATTCACGAGAATATCTATCCGCTCGAGCCCGCCGATCGCCGCGTCGACCTGTCGGCAATCGGTCACGTCGCAGACCAACGTTGAAGCAGTGCCGCCGTCCGCTGCGATCGTTGCGGCAACGGCTTGCAGTTCACTCTCTGTGCGGCTGACCAACACCGGACTCGCACCCGCCTCTGCGAGCGCGAGAGCACAGGCGCGACCGAGGCCACGCCCTGCACCCGTCACGACGGCGACGAGGCCATCCAAGCGCATGGATGGAGTCTTCAGTAACTCCTCGCCGGCAGCACCCATCAGCCTGGCCTCCGTGCTGGCAAAGCTTCTGAGCCGCAGTTGACATCTAATGAAGCTCCGACCGTAATGCTCACAAACATTATTTGAATTTCGAACACAGATCTAACGGGGAGCACTATGCCGCGACACTACAGCGAGGGCAAACTCGACATGGCCATTCTCCGCGACACCGCAGAGAAGTGTAAGAACTGGGGCCGTTGGGGTCCCGATGACGAGGCCGGCACTCTGAATTTCATTACGCCGCAAGATATCGTCGCTGCCGCCGCGCTGATTCGTAAAGGCAAAGTCTTCTCCCTGGGCCTCAACTTCGATAAAGATGGCCCGCAGCGTTCTCTCTGGGGTAACCGATTCAATCCGATCCACACGATGCTTGCGACCGGAACCGACGCGGTCGCCGGCAAACAAGACGAAGGCCGCTTTCGCTATGCCGACGACATGGTGTCGTTACCGCTGCAGTGCGGCACGCAATGGGACGCGTTGGGGCATATCTTCTTCGATGACAAGATGTGGAACGGTTACGACGCGCGCCTCGTAGATTCCAACGGTGCGCAGAAAAACGGTATCGAGAAGGTCAAAGACAGGATGACAGGGCGAGGCATCCTACTCGACGTCGCCAAGTACGCCAAAGTCGAGGCGCTGGACGAGGGGATAGCGATCACCAAGGCCGACCTGGATGAGACCGCCGCGGCTCAGGGTGTAGAAGTCCGCCGCGGCGATTTTGTCATCGTGCGCACGGGCATGCTTGGGCAACGCCAACGCGACAAGGACTGGGGCGACTATGCCGGTGGTGATGCGCCGGGGCTCGCCTTCGAGACCGCCGAATGGATCTATGCGAAAGAAATCGCCGCGATCTGTTGCGATACCTGGGGCTGCGAAGTTCGCCCCAATGAGACGACCGAGGCCCAGCAGCCCTGGCATTGGGTCGTGATTCCGATGATCGGAATTACGATGGGTGAGATTTTCGTCGTCGATCAACTAGCCGATGACTGCGCGGCTGACGGCGTCTACGAGTTCTTTTTCTGCGCGCCGCCGCTGCCGGTAACTGGCGGCGTGGGCTCGCCCTTGAATCCGATCGCGATCAAGTAGGATCGGCCGCTTCTAAAGCGGCTACTCGGAGTGGGCCTCGTGGCCGATCTCGGACACACAGTCGTATCGCCCCATGGTCAGGTCCGTTCTGGTCATGATTCGCGAGCCGACTAACGGCTCCGAGTAATAACGCGGGTCCGTGGCGATCCACGTCAACACGAGATCAGCATTGTCCGAATCGATCGTGAGCCGCTCCGAGAAGTGAAAGTCTTCGGTGTGCAGATTGCCGGCCCGAATCGATGCTGCAGAGAATCGTCCAGTCTCGATCAACAGATCACCGCCCTCGAATCGGCCGATCGAATACCCGATTTCGGTCCGCGGAGCATCCTCCGGAAACTCGTCTGTATTCATATGAATGACACGCACCACATCCATGAACTCATGATGAATGATGACGTTATCGCCTTCACGGCGGATCTCGGTCGGGGTGCCGGGTTGCGACCAGGCGCGCACCGGGCTGACGGGACTACAGGTCAGAATGGGATTCTCGGTCAGCACATCGTAATTCTCGTGCGCAGCCGCTCCTGCGGCGGTTAAAACGTCCCTGGGATCGGTTTCGCTGCCGGCGCCCGGGAACGACTTGCGATACCACATTCCGAATACGCCCGAGTCGGCGGCTACCACCGGCGCGGAGTATTGACTCTGGCCCGCGCGACTGCGTAGCGTGAGGATAGTGCCGTCGGCCAACTCGCCTACGGCGAATTCACACCCAAGCGCGTCGCGTCTCGCTTGAAAGCCACCGACTTTGATCCGGTCGCCGACGGTGAATGATTGAGCGGTGATGCCTTTACGTTGCATGTGAGTACGCGCCTGCATCTCGCACCAGCGTACGACAGTATCTCCGGCATCGTCGATCGTCTCTATATAGACGAACGAGTGCGGGTTGACGAATTCGAAATCGGTGACGACGCCTTCGATCGTGATGTACTGGTCAGCATCATAGTGGGCGCCGAAACCATGATGAGCCGCGACTTTTGCGCCACTCAAGACGAACGCAATGAGAATTATCGGCGTTATCGTCTGACTTATAAGGTGTGAGTATCCTCTCAATGCGGTTCTCGATTTTTACGGAGTTCGCGCTACAAAAGATTTTTAGCCAGTGGCATTCTTACAAGCATGCCTCGGGGGCGCAAGTGAGTTTGAGTGTCGGGATGATTCGGATCAGGCTCCTAGCATGGCGCAGCTATTCCCATCGCCACCGCGCCTGACGTAGAATGACCGCGGTCTTGAGTGTGTCCCAGGCGGACTAATTCCAATCAACTGCCGCAGCGCACCACATTACAGACATCGAAATTCAAGCTGCGAGGGTTAAACCCCTCGCCGCTTAGTATTCGTATGACTCTGACAGCTACTTAGACGAGGGAGATCGGGCATGGCAAATTTCGGCATGGTGGGAGTGGACTGGCAGGAGCGCATCAACTGGGACCGGCTGCGGACATACCGCCTCGATAGAGCCCGGGAGCGTATGAAGGCTGCGGGCCTCAGCGCATTGGTTTTGATGTACGACGAGAATATTCGCTATGTCACGAGCACACTGACTCCTGGATGGTGTCGCCTCAAGCCCGGGCTTCGCTACGCCATGCTGTGCGGCGATGATCCACCGGTACTGTTCGAACAGGGCGACATCGGCGCGCAGATCCAGCGGCATTCGCCTTGGCTTCCGCCCGAAAATGTTCGTTACTCCTATGCTTGGATCAAGGGCGCGGCAGGCCCGGCATCGGCCCAGCAAGTCGGTAAGTTCACCAAGGCTTTGCTGCAGGAAATGAAAAAGAGCAATGTCGCAGGCGGGAAAGTCGGCATCGACTTCGTCGATATTAATATCATCAAGGCCTTCGACGAAGCAGGTGTCGACTGGACCGACGGTATGTCGCCGATGATGGACGCGCGCGCCGTCAAAAATGTTGACGAGCAAGAATGCTTCCGTATCGTCGGCGCGATTGGCGACGCCGCCCATTGGGAAACGATGAAATTCCTTAGACCCGGCGTGACGGAGAATCAGGTCACGGCTCATATCATGAAATTTCTTTACGACATCCCGGGCGTTGAAGATGTCGAAGATGTAATTGTTTCCTCGGGCCCGAATACCTGGCCCAACTGGCGCAACTTCTCCGACCGTATCATCAAGCCCGGCGATATTGTCTTCATGGACCTCGCGGCACTCACCTGGAACGGTTACAAGTCCTGTTACTACAGAACCTACTGCGTCGGCGCAGAACCTTCCGAGAAACAGAAAGAAATCTATGCGACGGCGCTGGAGTGGCTCTATAAGGCGATCAATGAAGTCAAACCCGGCGCGACGACGCGTGATATTGCCGCCGTATGGCCGTCTGCCAAGGAAATGTGGGGCTACGAAGAAGAAGATCAGGCTGCGGCCAACCTGTGGGGACACGGTCTGGGCCTTGCGCAGTACGATCCGCCGGTCATCTCGCGTATCTGGTCGCTCGACCACCCGATCGAGATTCTAGAGGGTATGACATTCGCGCTCGAGACACAGCACGGGCTACCGTTCAAGTGGGGTGTACGGATCGAGGAAATGCTGATCGTTCACTCGGACCATACCGAGATCGTCTCGAATTTCCCGGTGGAGCAGATCACCGTCGTCGATCCGATCCCGGGCTATGCTGCGCCCGACTCAAGAGAACGAAAGCTCGTCTAACTTCGGAAACAGACTGGAAATGCGCGAGCTAATCATTCCGCTGAGCGCCCCTGAGGCAACGGACGCGAACCGCTTTGGGCCTAAGGCCGCTAACCTGGCGGCCCTTGGGCAAGCCGGCCTACCCGTACCCGGCGGTTACTGTCTCGACGCGGAAGCCTACCGGCTGCAATTAAAATCCCTCGGCCTTGAGGATTCCGCACGTGCGGTCTTTTCCGCAGAAGATTTCGAGGCGCGACGCCATGCGCTGGACGTCAGGCTAGGCCTGTTCGACGAACCCATCGATGAGTCGCTGCGCGCACCACTGCTCGCCGCGTGGCGAGAGTTGATGGCGGCGCCAGACACGCTCGGTGTCGTGCGCTCTTCCGCACTCGTCGAAGATCGCTTTGGATCAAGCTTTGCCGGTCAGTTCGAGAGTTTTCTCGGACTAGAAAACGAGACCGAATTTCTTACCGCAGTACGCTCTTGCTGGTGCGCGCTTTGGTCCACTCGAGCGTTACGATACATGGCGACGCATGACGCCGATCCCGCGGACACCGCCATGGCCCTCATCGTCCAGCCGCTCGTACACGCGCAAGCTTCGGGAGGCGGGTTGAGTCAGACGGCCGAGGGCGAGATGCTGCTCAGTGCGACTTGGGGGCTCGGCTCCGCTATCGCCCAAGGTGAAGTCGTTCCAGATCGTTACGTCCTGAGTCGAGACGGCGAAGTCCTCGACATGACGACCGGCCGAAAAACCCACAGTGTGAGTTGTGTCCACGGTACTCAGAGCGTCGATCGAGAACTCGCCGAAGAACCCTGCTTGAACCACGCGCAACTGTCCGAGCTGGGTACCTTGCTGCGGAAGACCGAAGACGTCATTGGCGGACCAACCGAGATCGAGTGGACGTTGGACAGCGACGGCATCAAACTCGTCCAGGCACGACCGTTACACGTCGAAAAACCGCACGTACCCGATGAGATCTGGGACCAGCGTCCGCTTCTGCGTGGACATCCTGCGGGTATCGGCTGGGGCACCGGACGTGCGCGCGTGGTGAATTGCGAGTGCGAGCTGTCTACGGTCGGCCCCGGCGATGTGCTGATCACGAAGGTCGCAGGGCCCGCACTTAGCCAGATTCTGCCGCACGTCTCTGCCGTGGTCGCAGAACTCGGCGGCAGCACTTCGCATTTGGCGTCTTTGGCGAGAGAACGTGGCATACCGATGGTCCTGGGCGTACTCGACGCAACTCGAGCCATCCCCGATGGTTCGACGGTAGCCGTTGACGGCGTCGCAGGTATCGTCCGTTGGATAGCGTAATGGAGCTGACAACAGTATGAGTGAGAAAGCCAAAGTCGTTCTTACCGACTACGTCTGGGAAGCTCTGGACGTCGAACATGAGATCCTCGGTGACCTGGCCGACATCGTCCCTATTCAGGTAACCGACCCGGAACAGTTCTTCCCGGAAGCTGCGGATTGCGATGCCCTCCTTAATACCTACGCCGGACCGATCACCGCGAAGGTCATGGCGCAGATGCCGAACTGTCGTGTGATTGCCCGCTACGGCATCGGTGTGGACACGATCGATCTGGACGCCGCCACCGCAGCCGGAATTATCGTCACGAATAATCCGACGTACTGCATTGAAGAAGTCGCCGAACACACGATCGCGATGTTGCTAACCGCAGCACGGAAAGTTGCCTTCTACGACCGGCTCGTGCGCCAAGGCCACTGGGAAGTGCCCCCTGGAAAACCGATAATCCGGTTGGCGGGAAGCACCGTCGGACTCGTCGGCTACGGCAATATTGCCCGTCGCGTCGCAATAGCTGCGGCCGGACTGCAGATGCGCGTGCTGTTTTTCGATCCCTTTGTCGATAGCGGTCAGTTCGATACGCCTGGCGATAAGGTCGATCTGCCGAAGCTCTTGCAGGAGTCGGATTTCGTCTGCGTTCATGCGCCGTTGCTGCCGCAGACTCGTCACATGATAGCCGCAGACCAATTCGCGCAGATGAAAGAGACCGCTGTGCTCATCAACTGTTCGCGCGGCCCGATTGTCGATACCGATGCGCTCGTCAAGGCGCTCGACGAGAAGTCCATCGCAGGCTGCGCGCTGGATACGACGGATCCGGAACCGCTCACCGAGGATCATCCACTGCGGCAGCGAGACAACGTCATCATCAACCCCCACGTGGCCTGGTACAGCGAACAAGCGATGGCCGGCCTACAGGCGGGCGCACCAAATGAGGTTCGCCGCGTACTGCAGGGAGAATGGCCTAAGAACGTCGTGAACAAGGCCGTCAAAGACAACAACCGCGCGGGCATCTAAGCGAAACAGTGCCGCAGGGGGCGCACCAAGACAGCTCCCCGGCCGCGGGATTTGCCCCACCCATCAGGACGCCGGACTTAAGGAACCGCCGCCATGCTGCCGCTTCTACTTCGAGCAGTTTTGCAGGACAGCGTAAACGGCTGCAGTATCCTGCTGGTTGCGGCCTGCCTCTAGAGCGGCCTCATAGATCGGCTCGGTCGCGGAAAAAGTGGGGGTGGACACGCCGCAGTCAGCCACGAACTCGCGGATCAACGCCATGTCCTTTTGCCAGACTTCGAGCTTCATGGTTGCAGGCTCGTAGCTTTCGTCCACCATCATCGGTGCGCGCATTTCGAAGATACGCGAAGTCCCTGCGCCGGAGGCCAGGATCTCACACAACGTGCTAGGGTCCAGCCCGCCTTTGACGCCGAGCAGGATGGCCTCGGCGGCAGCAACATTGTGTATCGCAACGAGCAAGTTCGCGACGAGCTTCATTTTAGTGCCGTTACCAAACTCACCGAGATAGTGATTGACACGCGAGAAGCCGGAAAACACACCCGCAAACCGTTTACAGGCTTCGGCATCTCCGCTCGCGTACACGGCTAAATCGCGTGTCAATGCCTGCGCACCCGTGCCGCTCAGCGGACAATCGAGCAGCACGACACCAGCACCGTCCAAGCGTTCACGGTTAGCCTGTTTGCAGCTCAGCGGCAGCGTGCTCAGTTCGGCGACGACGAGGCCCCGCCGTTCCGACTCGGACACGCCGCCGATAGCGGCGACGGTCTGATCCAGGGCTTCTGAACTCGGCAGGCTCGTCAGTATCTGCCGGGCTTCGGCGATCAGCATTCGAGCAGCGTCGACGATCTCTACGCCGGCCGCCCGCGCCTCGTCACAACGCGCCGCATCCGGATCGAAGCCGATGACGCGATGTCCGGCCGCTACCAGATTGCGCGCTATCGTTCCACCCATAATGCCGAGGCCGATTACGCCGACTGACTCTGATTGTTTCTCTAACATCTGCCCACTCTTTCTCTACTGCCCAGCGATGGCTCGCACCAGCTCACCGTACTCCCGCGACTGCTCGATGCGCACGGCTTCGTAATCGACGCCGTCCATGTACTCGGCATTCTCACCCAGTCGCCGCATTGCCGCGAGGTAAGCCTCGTCACTCTGTAGCGCCGCGAACGCCCGCCGCAGTCTCATCAGCCTGTCCTCCGGAACACCGCTAGGGGCCATCACGATGCGGTGTATATATCCGGTATTTGGCGACAAGCCAATCTCTACGAAAGACGGTACCCCTTCCACCGTCCTCTCAGGCCCCGCGGTCGCGAGAATTCGAACCTTCCCGGCCTCGACGTCCACGGCCACGGTAGCCGGAAACGCCATGGAGAAATCGACATCTCCCGCCATCAGCGCTGCTTTCGCCGGCCCGCCACCACGATACGGAACCATGCGAAAACGCAATTCCAAATTTGCATGATCCGACGCGCGGGAACGAACAACGCGGCCCAGAGACCGCTGTGGGACATCCTGATCTGGCCGGGCCTCGCTCTCGCATCCGCCTCAAGCTGCGCCCAGGTTTCGTATGGCCCGTCCGCTCGCACGATGATGGCGATCTGGCCATAGTTGACACGGGCGACCGTCACGAGGTCTTCATTGGTATCGTAGTAATCGTTGCGAAACGTGTACTGATGCAGTTGGTCCCGGTAATTGTCTATGAAGACTAGCGTATAACCATCCGGAGCTGCCTTAGTTGCCTCCAGCGTCCCTTTCTGCCCTGCCTGCCCTGGCACCAGCTTGATGAGCATGGGCCGGCCGATGGACGAAAAGTGATTCAAATCAATGTTTTACAACATCATCTCCGGCAGCCAGCTTGCCAGTCCGGGAATCAACAGGAGCAGCGCGGCGACTCCCAGCATCATGATCCAGTAAGGTATTGAACCGCGGAAGATATCGCCCAATGTGACCGACGAGTCCGGCACCGCAGCTTTCACGGTAAACACCAGCAGACCCATCGGCGGCGTCAACAGGCCGGCTTCGATGATC
>SMWC01000045.1 GCA_004357505.1 Gammaproteobacteria bacterium
CTGCCCATCTATACCGACATTCTCGTCAACGGTGGTCCGGTGAATAACATCTGCAGCACCGATGCTTTCGGCGCCAGCCTGACGGATCCCGAGTCGGTCAACAAACTCGGTTCCAGACGTTTTCTAAAGTTCACCGCGACGGTGACCGCGAATCACACCTTTACCGCGACCGCTACGCTGATACCCTTCGGCGAGGAGGCGGATCCTGACATGGAACTGCATCAACGCGGCGCCCTGCTGCCGTTTCCCCTGCTTGACCCGCCGGGAAAATCGGGGCTGGCTAATATCGAGACGTTCAGCTGGCCGCTGACGCCGGGCGATTACGTGCTGGAGGTATACGAATGGAGCAACACCAACGCCCGAAACGATCCGGTTTTTCCGCCGATCGGCCGAACCTGCTTTGACGTCGAGATAACGACCCCATGAGCGTAAGCACATTATTTATCCGCCAGATCGGTGTTTGCCTGCTGGGACTCGTCATCTGCGGCTGCCAGGATGGTCGCACGTTACCGTTCGGGACCGAGTCGGCGGCACCGCCTGAATTGCCGAGCGAAGCGCCTGGCGCGCCACCGTCGTCGGTGCAGGCGGAAGCGAAGCCCATTCCTCCACTATCGATCAGTGTCGAGATACTGGGTGAGCCGCAGGTCGGACGAGAGCTGGAGTTACGCGTCATCACGCGTTCGCCAGTCGTGTTGAACGAAGTCAGCGTCGAGGTGCTAGGCGACGAACGAATTTTGGTGACGCCGGCAACGGCGAGCTGGCGTGTGGCTCGCGTGGCCAGAGACGAAACGATGGTCCGACTCGTGACCGTGACGCCGTTAGTCGACGGAGCGCTCCATGTCAGCGTGCTGGTTCAGGCGGAGATCAACGGCAGGGTGCAGGCACGACATCGGTTGTTTCCAATCCAGGTCGGAGCGGTGAGTGCTCCGGCGACGGCGGATCGGCTAGACGTGGATGCGTCGGGCCAGCTCATCATCGCTCTGCCTGCCCAAGAGTCCCGGTAGTGGTGGTGGCACAAAAACAGGCAGGCTCGCCGCTGCTCGCGCCCGATGAGCCGGCACCGTTTGAATTGCTCGAGGTCGATGGGCCCAGGCCGCTGGTGCTGGCCTGCGACCATGCCAGCAACCGGGTACCGAGATCGCTGCATGGCTTGGGGCTGAACGGTGACAGCCTCACGGCTCACATCGCCTGGGACATCGGCGCCGGGGCCGTCACGCGCCTGCTGAGCGAGCGCCTGCAAGCGAGCGCCGTACTGGCGAATTACTCGCGGCTGGTGATCGACCTGAATCGGGATCTGAACGACCCGTCAGCGTTCCCGGCCATCAGCGACGGTGTCCTGATAGCGGCGAATCTCGATCTGAGTGTGACGGCCAAGGCCGAGCGGACTCGAGCCTTGTTCGAGGCTTACCATGACGCGCTGCGAGGCGTGATCAAGGCGCAGACCACAACCGAGCGCACGCCCGTCCTGATCTGCCTGCATAGCTTCACGCCCTATGTGCACGGCGTCTGGCGGCCCTGGCAGGTCGGCATTCTCTGGCACGATGACCCGCGCCTGGCGGTGCCGCTGATGACGGCGCTGCGCGAGGCGGGTGACCTGATCGTCGGGGATAATGAGCCGTATTCAGGACGCCATTCGGCGGATTTCACCGTCGACCACCATGCCGAGACGCTAGGGCTAGCTTATGCCGGGATCGAGATCCGTCAGGATCTGATCGACACGGAGTCGGGCCAGCAACGCATGGCCGACAGGCTCGCCGCGGTGCTCGAGGTCGTGCTGCAAGACGAGCGTCTCTTCCGGCCATTCGCCGGCTGAGGCGGTCTACGCGAGCGTTGCATGAAAGAACCATCGTTTACTGTGGGCATCGAGGAGGAGTACCTCCTCGTCGATAAGGCCAGCCGCGACCTCGTGACCAAGATGCCGGCGTCGATGCTCGAAGAGTGCGCGGCACGTTGCGAAGGTCAGCAGGTCAGCCCCGAGTTGTTGCGCTCGCAGATCGAGGTGGGCACGCGTGTCTGCGCCAACATGACCGAAGCGGGTGAATCCCTGCGACTGCTGCGCCGGACCGTGATCGACGTAGCGGAGTCACACGGGCTCGCGCCTATCGCTGCGTCCACCCACCCGTTCGCTCATTGGGCCGAGCAGAAACCTACCGCGCGGGCGCGTTACTCGTCTCTGTATCAGGAGATGCAGACTGCAGCTCGGCGGCTGTTGATCTGCGGCATGCATGTTCACGTCGGCATCGATGACGACGAATTGCGTATTGACCTGATGAACCAGTTCAGTTATTTCCTGCCGCACCTGCTGGCTTTGTCGTGTTCGTCGCCGTTTTGGGAAGGGCAGGATACAGGCCTGAAGTCCTATCGCTTGACCGTGTTCGATGCCGTGCCCCGCACCGGGCTTCCTGAGCGCTTCGACAGCTACCCTGAGTACGAACGCCACGTGCGCGTCATGATAGAGGCCGGGCTCATTCCTGACGCCACGATGATCTGGTGGGACTTAAGACCGAGCGCACGTTACCCGACACTCGAGACGCGCATCATGGACGTGTGTACGCGCGTCGACGATGCGTTGTGCCTGGCGGCGATCGCCGTGTGCACGTTGCGGATGCTCTATCGGTTGCGCGGCAAAAATCAGCGCTGGCGGATCTACTCGACATTATTACTCAATGAGAATCGTTGGCGTGCCATGCGCTATAGCGTCGACGAAGGGCTGATCGATCTCGGCAAGGGTCACATCATGCCGTTCCCGCAACTGATGGAGGAGTTGTTGGAGTTGATTCATCAGGATGCCGAGGCGCTGGGTTGCGTTAAAGAGGTGGAACACGTCCATGACATTCTCGCGCATGGCACCAGTGCCCACCGGCAGATCAAAGCCCATCAGGAGGCGTTGGCGGCGGGGGCCTCGACCGCAGAGGCACTTTCCATCGTCGTGGATCATCTGATCATGGAGACGGCGAGAGGCATGTAGGCGAAGCGTCACGGCCTGGCAGGCTGTTGAATCGTGTAACGTTACACGCTACAATCAGCAATGATCAGGACTTTTCGTCACAAGGGATTGAAGGCGCTCTATGAGGGCAAGCGATCGGCGAAAATTGTCCGAAGTCACGTGTCAAAGCTGGAAAGAAACTTGTCTGCGCTCGACGAGGCCTCGGGGCCACATGAATTAGGTCTGCCGGGCTACCGGCTGCACCGATTGAAAGGAAAGAGCAAGGGCTACTTTTCAGTTTGGGTATCCGGCAGTTGGTGCGTGACATTTCGATTCGAGGGCATCGATGCGGTCGACGTTGACTACACTGACTATCATTGATGAATGGTGTGAATGCTATGGCAATGAAAAATCCGGTCCATCCTGGTCGTATTGTGACTGAGGATTGTTTGCGCGAACTCGGTCTGTCGGTGACGGAAGCGGCGAGGCATCTGGGTGTTGGAAGAGCAGCGCTGTCGGCGCTCGTCAACGAGAGAGCATCGGTCTCGATCGAAATGGCGTATCGTTTGTCCAAGGCCTTTGGCTCGACACCGGATCACTGGATGAGAATGCAGCTCGCTTACGATATGGCGCAATCGCGACCACTGAAGAGAAAGATCAACGTTGAGCGCATAGCTGCCGCCTAGTCGGAATCATCCGACAAAATGAATCTCTCAGATAGCAAACGCCGATTGTCGGTGGCCCCGATGATGGAGCGAACCGATCGTCATTGCCGTTTCCTGCTGCGGCTGCTCGCCCCCAATGCCTGGCTTTACACCGAGATGATTACCACCGCGGCGCTGGTCCGTGGTGACCCGGAGCATCTACTCCAGTTCGATCAATCAGAGCACCCGGTGGCCTTGCAGCTGGGCGGCAGCGACCCGGCGGAGCTTGCGCAGGCGGCTCGCTACGGTCAGGACGCGGGTTATGACGAGATCAACCTCAATGTGGGCTGTCCGAGCGACCGCGTGCAAGCGGGTCGATTCGGCGCGGTGTTGATGGCAGAGCCACAGCAGGTCGCCGCGGGCGTGGCGGCCATGTCCGACGCGGTGGATGTGCCCGTGACGGTTAAGACACGCTTGGGTATAGACAATCAGGACAGCTACGAATTCCTGCACAGCTTCGTCGGCGCGGTGACCGAGGCCGGTTGCCGAACCATCATCGTCCACGCCCGCAAGGCCTGGCTCCGCGGCCTGAGCCCGAAGCAGAACCGCGAAGTCCCGCCGTTGGACTATGCGCGTGTCTATCGGCTGAAGGATGACTACCCACAACTCGAAGTCATCATCAACGGCGGGCTGATGAGCGAGGAGCAGATCCTGACACAACTCGAGCATGTGGACGGCGTGATGCTGGGCCGGCACGCCTACCGCCATCCGTACTGGTTGGCGCAGCTCGACCATGTCTTGTTTGGTGCTCCTCCGCCGTCGCGCGAACGTGTCCTGGCCATGTTTCTGCCGTACCTGCGGCGCGAACTGTCCAAAGGTACGTCGTTGAAGTCGATGACCCGCCATCTGCTGGGACTCTACTCGGGTCAGCCTGTCGGGCGCCGCTGGCGCAGGTTCTTAGCCGAGCTGCCCCACGGCGAGCCAGGACTTACGGCTTTGCAGGAGCATGCGGTAGCGAATCCCGCGGCGCGATCTTCGGCGCCGTATCGTGGCCAGGCAGCCGTTTCGACTGCGGGTTGAGCGTTTGCAGTTCGCGCGCGACCACGTGACCGTCGTCCTACAAAGCGAGTGATGATCTGGCTACAATGACGGCCGCCCCATCATCACTCCCAACCAACGAGGCCGCAGTGGCACGAGCAGAGGCGAATAAGATCGGCCAACCGACCATGGCCGAACAGGCAGACCTTCATGAGCTCTACGAAGAAGCCGTGCAGAATGTGGAAGGCGAGATCGAGTTTCTGCAGGATACGTTTCGCGAGCTCAAAGGCCGCGACGCAGTAAGCTTCAGAGAAGATTTCTGTGGTACAGCCAGCGCCTCTTGCGAGTGGGTGCGTAGCGGCGCCGGCCGCCACGCCATCGGCGTGGACATCGACAGAAAAGTGCTGGAATGGGGAAGGAGAAACCGCATCGGACGACTTCCGGAAGCCGATAGGCCGCGCGTCAAGCTTCTGAACGAAGATGTCATGCGGGTCGAGACCGGGCCCGTGGATATCATCGCCGCACTCAATTTCAGCTACTGGATATTCAAGACTCGAGACGCGATGCGCGACTATTTTTCGCGGGTGCGCGACTCGCTGCATGAGGGCGGAGTGCTTTTTCTCGATGCCTATGGTGGTTCCGAGGCCTTCGAAACGCAGAAAGAGAAAACCAAATGCGACGGCTTCACCTACGTCTGGCATCAGGCTAAGTACGAGCCGGTAACAGGGCGTACGGTCTGCCACATCGACTTCAGATTTCCCGACGGCTCGAAGATCAAGAGAGCATTCAGCTACGACTGGCGGCTGTGGACATTACCGGAACTTCGCGAGCTCCTGGAGGAGGCCGGCTTCGCGAAGGTTCGCGTCTACTGGGAGGGCGAGGACGAGGACGGCGAGGGCGACGGCGAGTTTTCCGAGGAAGCTACCGGTGAAGCGGATCCGGCCTGGATCGCTTATGTCGTTGGCGAAAAATAGCTAGCGTCGCAGCCGGAGACGTATGGGAAGGGATGTCGATGTTGTCATACTGTTTGCCGACGTGGTGGGCAGCACGCAACTTTACGAACAACTCGGCGACGACAGGGCTAGAGCAATGGTCGCCCATTGTATCGGGATCATGCGCGAGGCCACGGAGGAATTTTCCGGCAGCGTGATTAAGACCATGGGGGATGAAACCATGTCGACATTCCCCAGCGCCGATGACGCGATGAATTCCGCCAAGCAAATGCAGGAGACGATCTCGGCAGATGCGTTGCTGCGACATGAGCATGGCCAAGTCGCAATCCGCATCGGCTGTCATTTCGGCCCCGTTGTGGTGGAAGGTCATGACGTCTTCGGCTCGGCCGTGCATACGGCCAACCGCATGACGAGCCAGGCCAAAGCCCAGCAGATTATTACGACGGCGGCGACGGTCGAGCAGTTGTCCGAGGAGTGGCGCGGACTGGTGCGGCAGATCGACATCGCGACGGTCAGAGGCAGGACGGGCGAAGTCGAGCTGTTTGAGGTCCTTTGGCAGCCCGACGAGGCCACTAAGATGTTGCGGACGGTTGGTTTCGGCCAGTCGGTCAGCCGGACAAAACGCCTGAAGCTCAGCTTTAAGGGTCAGGAAGTGACGGTCGGCGACGGGCGCAAGCACGCTACCTTAGGCCGTGCAGAGGGCAATGACCTCGTGGTGGAGGGCCACCTGATCTCGCGCGTGCATGCGCGTATCGAAACCAGTAAGAACAAATTTACTCTCGTGGATCAGAGTACCAACGGGACATACGTGCAGACGGTTTCCGGCGAGGAAATTTTCGTGCGCCGGGACACGACCCAACTCGTTGGCGAGGGCGTTATCGGCTTGGGAGAGATCGCGGCGCCAGGCACGCCGTTGGCCGTGCACTACTGCGTCGAAGACAAGTAGCCATCTGAAATTCCCTCAGACGGCACAATACTGCGTTAAGAATCGACTCAAAATGCTCGTGTACTGACGTGTACACTGTGCTTTTTCGCCGATTCTTGCCTTGTCTTGCACTCGTCTGAGGGAATTTCAATAAGCAGTTAGTTACGCGAGCGCTTGCAAAACCTTGGCATGCTCGGCGCGAAGCCGCTCCGGGAGACGATCCCCGTAGCTGTCGAGATACTTGCCGACCTCATCCATCTCCACCTGCCACTGCTCGGTGTTCACCGACAGCAACTGCGCAAGTGCTTCTGCGGAGACATCCAAGCCCGTGAGATCGATAGCCGCAGCCGTCGGCAGGAAGCCGATGGGTGATTCATCTGCACCCACACGTTCTTCGCATCGATCGATAATCCAGCGCAACACCCGGAGGTTCTCGCCGAAGCCGGGCCAAAGAAATTGACCCTTCGCGTCACGACGAAACCAGTTAACGTGAAATATTTTCGGTAGCTTGTCGGAGCGGGCGTCGAAACTCAGCCAATGGGCCCAGTAGTCCGCGAAGTTGTAGCCGCAGAATGGTTTCATCGCCATCGGGTCACGGCGGACGATACCGACTTCTCCGCTCGCGGCTGCAGTAGTCTCCGAGGCGACGCTGGCGCCGATTAGGACGCCATGGGCCCAATCTTTCGCTTGGTAGACCAACGGTGCGAGTTCGCGCCGTCGTCCGCCGAAGACCAACGCCGAGATCGGTACGCCCTCCGGTGCATCAGCAAGTTCGGAGTAGCTGGGATTGCGCTTAGCCGAGACCGTGAAGCGTGAGTTGGGATGAGCAGCCGGACCGTTTGCCGGGTCATAGGCGCGGCCCTGCCAATCGGTCACCGGTGTACCGGTGCCCTTGTCTTCCCACCAGGGATCGTTGTCCTCGGTGACGGCGACATTGGTAAAAATCGTATCGCTGTGGATCGTCTCGTAGGCGTTCCGGTTGGTGCGCCGGTTGGTACCCGGTACGACGCCGAAGTAGCCGGCTTCCGGATTGATCGCTCTGAGTTGTCCGTTCTCGTCCAGATGCATCCAGGCGATGTCGTCGCCGAGCGTCCAGACTTTCCAGCCCTTGTAGCTCTCCGGCGGAATCAGCATCGCGAGGTTGGTCTTGCCGCATGCTGAGGGGAATGCACAGGCGAGGTAGTGAGTCTCGCCTTGAGGGTTTTCGACGCCGATGATCAGCATGTGCTCGGCCAGCCAGCCTTCGGTGCGCGCTTGGTAACTCGCGATTCGCAAGGCATGACACTTCTTACCCAACAAGGCGTTGCCGCCATAGCCTGAACCGTAGCTCATGATCGTGAGTTCTTCCGGGAAATGCATGATAAAGCGGCGTTCGGGGTCGAGTTCGCCGATAGAGTGTAATCCCTTGATAAAAGTGCCTTTTTTCTCTATTTCCTCGAGCGCCCCCTGACCCATGCGGGTCATCAGGTACATATTGATGACCACATAGGGGCTGTCGGTAATCTCGACGCCGTAGCGGGCATAAACTGATCCCAGCGGACCCATGCAATAGGGCACGACATACAGCGTTCGCCCCTGCATGCAGCCGGCAAAGAGCTCTGCCATCTTCGCCTTCGCTGCGGCCGGCGCCATCCAGTTGTTATTGGGGCCGGCATCGAGCTCGTTTTGTGAGCAGACAAAAGTGAGGTGCTCTACGCGTGCGACGTCCTGGGGATCGGAACGATGCAGATAGCAGTCCGGATAATGGTCCTGATTCAACTGCAGCAAGTCGCCGCTAGCGAGCATTTCTTGCACTAGCGACCGGTATTCGTCCAGGGTTCCGGTGCACCAATGAATTTTGCCTGGCTGGGTTAGCTCAGCCGCCTCGGCGACCCAGTCGCTGAGGATTTCAAGTCGCGTAGTCATTTATTCTTCTTGCGTCAGCTAGGTTACAGGAGCGGGAGTATAGCGAAACGACCGCCGCTAGTGGCGGTTGGTGTTTGCGGCGAGCGTAGCAGTTGCTCCTGCGCTGGTTGGACAGATTCTGCTCGACGGCCGCCAGCGAAGATCACGCTATAGTGGCGGAATGCGCGACCTTGCCGAGATGTTCCGCCCCGATGGCCTGCTGGCCGAGCATCTGCCGGGCTTCACACATCGGCATGCGCAGGAGGAGATGGCACAACTTGTTTGGGATGCCTTAGGTGCGCGCCGCCACCTTGCGATCGAGGCGGGAACCGGCATCGGCAAGACGTTCGCTTACCTCGTGCCTGTGTTGCTGTCCGGTAAACGCGCTGTCATCTCGACCGGTACCCGGACGCTGCAGGACCAGCTCTACGACCGGGATCTGCCGATGCTCGGTGCGGCGATAGGCCGACCGGTCGACGTCGCCCTCCTGAAAGGCCGCAACAATTATCTCTGCTGGCACCGCTTGGATCTCGCGCAACAGGAGCGTACCCGCGGCGATTCGTTCCAAGCGAAATTGGCGGACATCGCCGCGTGGGCGCGGTCCGATTCCAGCGGCGACCTGACCGAACTCGCAGACCTCGCAGAGGATGACGCACTTCGTTCTACGATTACCTCGACCGCCGATAATTGTCTCGGCACCCAATGCGCATTTTTCGACGACTGCTTCGTGCTCGAGGCGCGTCGCCGGGCACAATCGGCCGATGTGGTAATCGTCAACCATCACCTGTTGCTGGCGGATCTGGTCCTTAAGGACGCGGGCTTCGGCGAACTGCTGCCCGGCGCCGATGCGGTCATCGTCGATGAAGCTCACCAGCTGCCGGAGATAGCCCAACAGTTTTTCGGCGTCTCTGTCGGCAGCCGAGAGTTACAACGCCTCGCCCGTGATGTGCTTGCAGAGGCGCGTGCCGCAGGCCTCGCCCAGGAGCTCGAGCCATTGACCGATGCGCTGGTCAAGACGACCGCCGATTCCAGGCTTGCCGCCGGCGAGCACACCGGCCGGCTGCCGTGGAGTGATTGCCCGGCTGAACTGCGGCAGGCGGTATTGGCCTGGCAGGAGCGTCTGCAGGCACTGGGCAGCCGCCTCGAGGCGGCACGCAAGATCGGCCCGGGTCTTCAGCGCTGCTGGGAACGTTGCCAGGATGGCGCCAATCGGCTGAGGACGCTGCAAGAGGGTGATCCGCGGGGCCTGCGCTGGGTCGAACTTTCGCCGCGTGGCTTGGCCGTGCATTGGACCCCGTTGGATACGGGTCTGGAACTCGGGCAACGCATCGAAGCCCACGGCGGTACCTGGATCTTCGCCTCGGCGACCCTGGCCGTCGGTGACGATTTCAGCCTTTTTCTCGATCGTGTCGGCGTCCCGGAGCCGTTAACGCAAGTGTTGCCGAGTCCATTCAATTATGCTGAAAACTCCAGACTCTATCTCCCTCAAGGCTTGCCGCAACCAAACGAATCCGACTACGTGGCGCGTGTGCTCAGCACTGTGTGGCCGCTGGTCGAAGCTAGCGGCGGCGGCGCATTTCTCCTGTTTACGAGTTACCGCGCCCTACACGAGGCGCAGCGGCTGCTCAATGCCGTGCCGCTGCCGGGCCCGTTGCTGGTCCAAGGGGAAGGGCCGCGTACCGAGCTGTTGCAGCGGTTTCGCGCCGCTGGCGATGCCGTGTTGCTGGGGACGAGTAGTTTCTGGCAGGGCGTGGACGTCAGAGGTTCGGCCCTGCGCATGGTCATCATCGATAAACTGCCGTTCGCCTCTCCCGGCGACCCGCTGATTCGAGCCAGGATCGAGCGCATCCGTAGCGAAGGCGGTGATCCGTTCAATCAGTTTCAACTGCCGCAAGCGGTCCTGGCGTTGAAGCAGGGGGTCGGTCGGTTGATACGTGACTTCGATGATCGCGGTATGGTCGTTCTCTGCGATCCGCGGCTGCGGACCCGCTCGTACGGCCGGGTCTTTCTGGGTGCGTTGCCGCCGATGCCGTTGGTCGAGGACGCTGAAGAAGCGCTGGCGTTTGCCGCCGGCCTGCTGCCGCAGTTCGAGTCTCAGGACGTCGCGAGCGTGCCGTGAAGCTGCTCGCCATTGAGACCTCCAGCGACGTCGGCTCGGTCGCGCTCCTCGTCGGGGAGAATCTGGCGCAGCAGCATATTGCAACCCCCCGGGAGCAGACCGAGCGCATCCTGCCCATCATCGGTGAGCTGTTGGTGACGGCTGGTGTGTCACTTAAGGATTTGGACGGCATCGCGTTCGGCCGGGGTCCGGGGTCATTCACCGGTCTCAGGGTTGCGGCAGCGGTGGCTCAGGGCTTAGGTTTAGCTGTCGATGTGCCGCTGTTGCCCGTGTCCAGTCTCGCCGCGATGGCCCAGGGCCGGTGGAGAACCGATCGGCAGAAATGCTCGCTGGTGTGCATTGATGCGCGCATGGGCGAAGTGTTCTGGGGAGCGTATGAGATCCGCGAGGGTATGGCGGAGCTACTTGGAGTCGAGCACTTGTCCGCGCCCGGTGCCGTCGCTTGGACGGACGCCGGCAGCTGGGGCGGCGTCGGTAGCGGGTTCGACGCTTATCGGGACGCACTCGGGAGCATCATAGCCGAAGCGGGCAACATCCAGGCTGCGTGCCAGCCTGGCGCTGCGGATCTTCTGCCCCAGGCGTTGGCAGATCTTCGCGGTGGCAGGGCCCAATCTGCCGAGGACGCAACCCCGGTCTATCTTCGGGATGAGACCGCCTGGCAGAAATAGCGTCGGGCGGTTCGATACCGGCTGCTGGCCGGCTGCTTTGCAGCGAAAAATAGCTGCGAATACGTTATTTTAATGCTGCACGGACACCGGCATTCACCAAGGAGGGTCAAGTCTTGAGATTTACGAGCGCGCAACGACGATGGCTTAATCTGGCCGGCGCCGGCAGCGTCGTAGGGCTCATCGCTTACGCTCTGTTTGCTCAGTATGTCTTGGATCTGGACGCCTGTCCGCTGTGTATCTTGCAACGCGTCGCGTTCATCGCTGCGGGCCTGGTTTTTCTCGCGGCAGGCTTGCACAGTCCCTTAAGCGTCGGCGCCCGCGTCTACGCCGCGCTGGGAGTCGTTGCGGCGGGTACCGGGGCCGGTATTGCTGCGCGGCATGTTTATATCCAGAATTTGCCGGCCGACCAGGTGCCGTCCTGTGGCCCGGGGCTCGACTATCTCCTGGACGCATTCGGGCCCTTCGAGGCCCTCAAAAAAGTGTTTACCGGTTCCGGGGAGTGCGCAGATATCAATTGGTCGTTCTTGGGCCTGAGCATGCCCGCGTGGGCGTTGGTGTGGTTCATACTCTTAGGCGGGCTTGCGGTACTCGCCAACTGGCCACGCGTCTCCCGGTAGCGCTAGTTCGTGTTCGCCAACAGCAGCTCGGCAATTCTGTAGTAGATCTTCTCCAGCCGGGAGATATCTGCCACGTCGATCTCCTCGTTGGCCTGGTGAATAGTCTTGTTGACCGGTCCGACTTCCAGCACATCCACGCCGTAAGGCGCGATGAACCGGCCGTCGGAGGTCCCGCCACTGGTCGAGAGTTCGGGGTCGAGCCCGGTCTGTTCCTTGACCGCGGTGCAGACCGCAGCGGAAAGTCGGCCCTCTTCGGTCAGAAAAGGTTCGCCTGCGACGCGCCACTCGATTTCATAATCGAGCCCTAGCTTCGCGAGCATCGCTTCTACATGGGCAGACAGCGTCTCATGAGTCCAACGAGTGGAGTACCGAAAGTTGAAACGACAACGGAGATCTGCCGGTACGACATTCGGAGCGTCAGCATCGCTATGCACGTTGACCATCTGGAATGTAGTCGGGGGGAACTGCGCGTTACCTTCGTCCAACGGCTCACGAGTCACCGCAGCGATGAACTGCGCCAGGCCGTGCATCGGGTTTCCGGCCGGCAACGGGTAGGCGACGTGAGTTTGTGCACCCCGAATCGTCATCAGTCCGGATAGGCTTCCCCGTCTGCCGATGCGCACTGTGTCGCCGAGCACGTCCGTGCTGGACGGCTCCCCGACCACGCACCAGTCGATCGATTCACCGCGTTGGGTGAGCGTTTGCATCACTTTCAACGTGCCGTCCTGGGCTGCGCCCTCCTCGTCGCTGGTGATCAGAAACGCCAGCGACCCGCGGTGGTCGGGATAGTCGGTCACGAAGCGTCCGCAAGCCGAGATCATGGCGGCCAGGCTGGCCTTCATATCGGCAGCACCGCGAGCAACCAGCTTGCCGTCGCGGATTTCGGCGGCAAACGGATCGACGCGCCACTGTTCCAGTGGTCCAGGCGGTACCACGTCGGTGTGACCGGCGAAACACAGTACCGGTGCCGGCTTGCCGCGGCGTGCCCATAAATTATCCACGTCACCGAAACGCAAGGCTTCGATCTTGAAACCCATCTCTTCGAGGCGCTCTGCGATAAGCTGCTGGCAACCGTGATCGTCCGGGGTGACGGACGGCCGGCGTATCAGCGCGCGGGCTAATTCGACGACGGCCACTTCGGATTTTCTGGCTTCCATCGCAGAAGTATCTCATTACTTAATCGCTCAAAGCGCTTTACTTGTCTGCGCCTAGCCGAAAGAGTCAAAATGCCGATAATATTTTCTTCAGCTTCGGACTAGAATGCTGCGCAAGCAACTGCTCGAACACAGACTCGCAGGGTAGGCGATGGGAAACTATATAACCAAGATCTTCGGTGCCTCACCGGTCGGGCCGATCCAGGATCATATGGACACCTGCTACCAATGTGCCAAGGAGCTCATTTCGTTCTTCGGCCATGTGGTCAACGCTGACTGGGATCAGGTCGGTGCGAGCAGAGCGCGAATCGTCGAGTTGGAGCACGAAGCGGACGATCTAAAAAAACGGTTACGGGCCCAGCTGCCCAAGAGTCTGTTTATGCCGGTACCTCGACAAGACCTGCTGGAACTACTGCTGGTGCAAGATCGTATCGCGAACCGTGCGCGTGACGTTTCCGGGCTCGTCATCGGCCGGCAGATGGTGATTCCGCCGACCATTCAGCAGGATTTTCTCGCCTTCGTCTCCCGCAATGTGGACGCGGCCAAAAAGGCGCGCAGCAGTATCAGGGAGCTCGATGAGCTGTATGAAACCGGGTTCCGCGGCGCCGAGGTGAAACTCGTCGAGTCTCTGGTGCAAGAACTCGATGAGATCGAGGACGATACGGATGTCATGCAGGCCCGGATTCGGGCCGAACTGTTTAGTATCGAAAAGGATCTACCGCCTGTCGATGTCATGTTTCTGTATCGCGTCATCGAGCTAACCGGCGATATTGGTGATATGGCGGAACGTATCGGCCGACGCCTCGAAGTTCTACTGTCCCATTGAAAACGCATTAAATGGAAGACCAACTGATCTTTCTGGTCCTCGCGGCCGCCTTTGGCCTGTTTATGGCCTGGGGAATCGGCGCCAATGACGTAGCGAATGCCATGGCCACGTCGATCGGCTCCGGTGCATTGACGATCAGACAGGCACTGCTCGTAGCTGCCATCTTTGAGTTTGCCGGCGCGGTGCTCGCTGGTGGTGAGGTCACGTCGACGATTCGCCGGGATATCGTGGCTTCTTCCTACGTTGTCGGTGAGCCTGAGCTGCTGATTTACGGAATGCTGGCCGCATTGTTAGCAGCGGGCACCTGGCTGTTAGTGGCCTCACGCATGGGCTGGCCAGTTTCCACGACCCACTCGATCGTCGGCGCGATCGTTGGCTTTGCGGTGGTCGCCTTGGGCATCGACTCTGTTGAGTGGGCGCGGGTCGGTACGATCGTGGCGAGCTGGGTGATCTCGCCGTTGATTGCCGGGGTGATCGCTTACTTCATATTCAACTCGATCCAGTGGTCGATCCTGCTCCGCCCGGATCCCTTGGTTTGCGCCCGCCGGTACGCGCCACTCTACATATTCGTCACGGTGACCCTGATCTCGCTGGTGACGATGTTCAAGGGCTTGAGCCACGTCGGATTCGCGCTATCGACCATGGAGTGCTATGTCGTCGCACTGTGTTTCGGCGCTGTAGTGGCACTGATCGGTCGCTGGTTCGTGTTGCGCATACCGGTGGACGAGAAAGCGGAGCGACGTTTCCACTACGCCACGGTCGAACGCGTCTTCGCAGTACTGATGGTCATCACGGCCTGTAGCATGGCGTTCGCCCACGGCTCCAACGATGTGGCCAACGCCATCGGCCCCGTCGCGGCGATTGTCAGCGTCGCCCAAAGCGGTGTCGTCGGACAGGACGCACCGGTGCCGATCTGGATTCTTCTGCTCGGCGGCGCCGGCATCGTTATCGGCCTGGCCACGTACGGTCGGCACGTGATCGCCACGGTCGGTGGACGAATCACGGCGCTGACGCCGACCCGCGGGTTCTCCGCCGAGCTGGCTGCGGCGTTTACGATCGT
Organism: Gammaproteobacteria bacterium; assembly: GCA_004357505.1. Lineage (GTDB taxonomy): Bacteria > Pseudomonadota > Gammaproteobacteria > Steroidobacterales > Rariloculaceae > SMWC01. The sequence continues at coordinate 14,815 of SMWC01000045.1, forward strand.
GTTCGCGTCGGGTACGGGGATGCCGGTATCCACCACGCACACCCTGGTAGGTGCGGTGCTCGGCGTCGGCATGGCGCGCGGCATCTCAGCCATCAACCTGAACGTCGTCGGCAGGATTTTCGTGTCCTGGATGGTCACCGTTCCGGCCGGGGCCTTACTGTCGATCATCTTCTTCTACCTGCTTAAGTGGAGCCTGAGTTGATCGAACCCGGCTAGCAGCCTGTTGAAGAAGACTCAGACGGCACAAGACTGCGTTAAGAATCGGCTTAAAATGCTCATGTACTGGCGTGTACACTGCGCTTTTTCGCCGATTCTCGCCTTGTCTTTCACTCGCCTGAGTCTCTTCAGCATCCTGCGCGGAGGTAGGAAGGCCGCCCTTGTTTGGTGAGTGTCGGTGCAATACGGACTCTTCCGCGGACTGCTGTTGGTCCTGTTTGAGTTACGCCAAGGCGCGTCATGAAAATCGGAGTGAAATCAATGAGAAGTATTCTCCTCGCCTTGTTTGGCACGGTCATGGTATGGGTATCCTCTCCGGTCGTTGCGCAGTCGGATTCCGCCGAGGAGATACAGGCGCTGCGGGTGCAGGTTGAGCATTTGTTGGCGCGACTCGAGGCGCTCGAACGAAGTCTCTCCGGCTCGGCCGAGTTCGAGGCGGTGCCGCTCGCTCCGCGGCCCGAACCGGCCTCATCGTGGGCTGAGACGGTAACGGTCGTCGGGGATCTACGTTACCGCCACGAAACCATCAACGAGGAGGGCTTGAATGCGCGTCAACGCCACAGAATCCGTGCCCGGCTAGGGATAAGCGGC
>SMWC01000046.1 GCA_004357505.1 Gammaproteobacteria bacterium
AGATCCTTCCTGTTCGAGCCGTTTAGGATCCCTTCCGGGTCGATGATGCCCACATTATTGGAGGGAGATTTCATTTTTGTGAACAAGTTCGCGTATGGGTTGCGGCTACCGGTGATAAATACCAAGATATTGGGGATTGGTGAACCTGACCACGGCGATGTGGTTGTGTTTAAGCTACCGTCCGATCCCAGTATTAACTACATTAAGCGGGTTGTTGGTCTTCCTGGCGATGTGGTGACCTACGAGCAGGATAGTAAGCGGCTGACGATTAACGGCGTAGCGATATCCTTGGACGTGTTAGGGCCGTATGAAGGAAATTCGGGACTGCAGCTGGCTCGCGAGGGGCTCGGTGACAGCGATCACTTGTTGCTGCTCACGCGAAATCGACGTAGTCCGGGTGGTACTTATGTGGTACCCGAAGGGCATTATTTTATGATGGGCGACAACCGTGACAATAGTAGAGATAGCCGCTTCGAAGGCGTCGAGTTTATTCCGGAATATCGCCTGGTTGGAAAGGCCACACGCATCTGGATGAACTGGCGCTGGCCTGCCCAAGGAGGACCGTTATGGAACCGCATCGGCGACCGCATCGAATAACCGACCCCGGGCATCGGCGCCAGGCAGGCATCACCGCGCTGGGTTTTCTGACGCTCGCGATCGTGTTCGGCATAGTCGGGCTGGCAGCGCTGAAAATCACGCCGCTCTATCTTGAGGGCATACGCGTCAAGGCGGTCTTGGATGATCTGAAGGAAGAGCAGGACGGTAAGGGTACGACGGCCAACAATCTGCGTCTCGATCTCGCCAGCCGGCTGTATGTCGAGGGTGTCACGCTTCAACCTGATGCATTGAAAATTACGCCAGGGGGGAACGGCTATACCGTGCATGTTCAGTATGACAGCCGTACTCGATTTCTCGCCGACGTTTGGTTCCTGATTGTCGTTGACGAGCAGATAGAGATCCAGCGGTGACAACTCGGCTCCGTTGGGCCGAGCAGCATCTGCAGTATCGCTTCCGAAGCCCGGAACTATTGGAACGGGCACTTACCCACCGCAGTGCCGCCAGGAAAAATAACGAGCGCCTCGAGTTTCTCGGCGACTCGTTTCTAAACTTTGCGGTTGCGAGGCAGTTATACGAGCGCCATCCCTTGGCGCCAGAAGGGGATCTCAGTCGATTGCGCTCGGCGTTGGTTAAGGGTGCCACGCTGGCTGAACTCGGGCGGGACTTGGAATTGTCGCCGCAACTCATATTGGGTCCAGGGGAGCATAGCTCAGGCGGTGCGCACCGCGACTCGACATTGGGAAACGCTGTAGAGGCTGTTATCGGTGCTGTCTTGCTCGATGGTGGTTTTGAGGCGGCTGACGCGTGCGTTACGCGCCTCTTCTCTGACAGGCTCGAACAGCTGCCCGATGCCGATAACCTCAAGGATGCGAAGACCAAGCTTCAGGAATACCTTCAAGGGCGCGGTCTCAGTTTGCCCGTTTACACAGTAAGATCTGTCTCTGGCGAGCCTCATCGACAGTCATTCGTCGTGGTGTGCGAAGTCGCCGAGACAGCAGCCTGTGTAGAGGGTCACGGCCAAAGTCGCCGAGAGGCCGAGCAAAACGCAGCTGACCGAATGCTTTCGATACACGATCGTGACGAAAAGAGCTAAATCCCGTTGTGGCTACGTCGCTATCGTTGGGCGACCGAACGTCGGGAAATCTACCCTGCTCAATGCCCTGGTCGGCGAGAAGGTCAGTATTGTCAGCCCTAAAGCTCACACGACCCGGCACCGCATCCTGGGAATCTTGACCCGCGACTTGGATCAGGCTGTCTTCATAGACACGCCAGGATTGCAGCGTAGCAGGAAGAGTGTGTTGCATCGCTTAATGGCGAGAACGATTAATCAGGCTTTGGCGGAAGCGGATGTGACGTTGATGGTTGTCGAAGGGTTTAAATTTACTCGGCAGGATCATCAACTTGCGGAGCGGCTCCAGGAGCAAGCGGACAAGACGATACTGGTTTTGAACAAGATCGATTACGTTGGCGCGAAAACTAAGCTTTTGCCGATACTGAAAACGGTCGGAGCCGAATTTCCGTTCGCTGCGTTCGTGCCGATCTCGGCGCGCAACGGCGAGAATCTAAGCGAGCTGCTGGACGAGATTCTTAATCGGCTTCCGGACGGTCCGGCGATGTTCCCGCAAGAGATGGTAACCGACCGGAGTCTGCAGTTTCGTATTGCGGAGATTGTCCGCGAGAAACTGTTCACAGCGCTGCATAAGGAGGTGCCCTACGGTTTGACGGTCGATGTAGAACACATCGGGAAGAGGGAGAAGGATCAAACATTGATACATGCCTTGATCTGGATTCAACGCGACAGTCACAAGGCCATCGTTATCGGCAAAGGTGGTAGAGTTCTAAAGGCTGTTGGTCGTGCGGCTCGCCTTGAGTTAGTAGAGTTAATCGGAGAGCGCGTTCACCTCGAACTCTGGGTTAAAGTACGCGACAATTGGGCCGACAATCAGCGGGACCTGAATAAAATGGGTTTCGACCTAGCAGGAGTGTAATGACGACGACCGTGAGACGTGTTGCTCGCGAAGTGATTGCCGACCGTATTGACTTCGATCATGGCCGATAGAGAGAGCGTAGAGCTGGAGTACGCCTATCTCCTGCACCACCGACCTTATCGAAACACCAGCCAGCTTATCGATTGCTTGACCCGCGATCACGGCTTGGTGACCTTGGTCGCTCAGGGATCGAGGCGTCCGAAAGGCGGCCAGCGAGCGATCTTACAGCCCTTCCTGGCACTGCAGATCTCCTGGGTGCGTAGAGGTGAGCTTGGTCGTCTTACCCATGTAGAACTTCGGCCGCCAGCTAGTGAGCTTAGCGGCGAAAGGCTGCTCGCGGGATTCTATCTGAACGAACTAGTGCTGCGGCTCGTGGCCAGAGGCGACGCTAATGTCTCGGTGTTTTCCTGTTATAGTCGAGCCCTCGCCGATCTCGTGACTCGAGCCAACACTTCGATGGTGCTCAGGCTGTTCGAGCTGCGTCTTCTTCAGGCGTTGGGTTACGGACTTAACCTACACCACGATACCGAGACGGGTGAGCCAATTTGCGCGGAACGCCGCTATCATTTCGAACCAGAAGTTGGTGCCCGGCCCGAGGCAGGTTCCGTGAGTGGGGGCGACTCTTATTGGGGTCGAGAGCTTATTTCCTTGCGGGACGAGAAACTGGATGATGACGATAGCTTGCGAGCAGCGAAGCGGTTGCTGTCGCGAGTGCTGAGCGTCTATCTCGGTGAACGACCGCTGAACACGCGGTCGGTTTTCAGACAGATCTTAGACAGCGGGGTAGGATTATGAGCCGGTACGCGCCTATCTTGTTGGGTGTCAATGTCGATCATGTTGCGACGCTTCGACAGGCACGGGGCACGCGTTATCCGGATCCGGTTGCAGCTGCGCTACTGGCCGAGCGATCTGGCGCAGACAGTATCACCATTCATTTGCGGGAAGACCGTCGCCACATCCAGGAGCGGGATCTGCAACTCATGGAACGGCTGCTGGACACTCGCGTGAATCTTGAGATGGCCGTCACCGATTCGATGCTGGCTATTGCCGTGGACGCAGGCCCTGCAGATTGCTGCCTAGTGCCGGAGAATCGGCAAGAGTTAACCACGGAAGGGGGGCTGAATGTGGCCGGCCAAGCCGCTAGGATCAGATCCGCGTGCGAGAGATTGGAGTCCGCTGGCATTCGGACCTCCTTGTTTATTGATCCGGAGCCGGCGCAGCTTGAGGCGAGCGTGGCCTGTGGTGCCAGAGTCGTTGAACTGCACACAGGCGCGTACGCTGACGCCGATGACCCCCAAGCTCTAACTCGCGAGCTAACGAGGCTCACGACAGCGGCTGAGTTCGGAACAAGGCTAGGTTTGCGGATCCACGCAGGCCACGGTCTTCATTATCATAATGTTCAGCCGATCGCCGCTATCCGAGAGATCGTCGAGCTCAATATTGGCCATGCGATCGTAGCCAGAGCAGTCTTCGACGGCTTCGCTAAGGCTGTGGCTGATATGAAGACGCTTATGCAGGAGGTTCGCTGAGGATGGTATTCGGCGTCGGTACCGATATTGTTCAAATTTCCCGGATCGAGATGACTTGGCAACGATTCGGAGAGCGCTTCGCGAATCGACTTCTATTGGACGAAGAGCGTGAACTGTTCGATACCAGCAAACATCCCGTACGCTTTCTCTCAATGCGTTTTGCGGTGAAGGAAGCCGTGGTGAAAGCGATGGGAACGGGGTTCGCTCATGGTATGTGGGTTCGAGACGTTGGTATGGTGCCGAACAACTGGGGGCAGCCACAGATAATTTATTCAGCAAGGGGCCGCCGGATGTGCGAGCGGCTCGGTATCGGTCGCGGTCACGTTTCGGTGACGGATGAAGCTGGTCTGATAGTTGCATTCGCAGTATTGATGAATGCCGATAGCTTGGGAAACTGATGTGAATACGCTCGTCTTTGACATCGAGACTGTTCCAGATGTGGAACTCGGGCGACGTCTGCATGGTGTCGACGATCTAGACGACGACTCTGTCGCTAAAATCATGTTCTTCAAACAGCGTCAGGCGCGACAAACAGATTTTCTACCGTTGCCACAACACCGGATCGTGGCGATATCAGCGGTGTTGCGGAGCCGCGATGAGCTACATGTCTTCACGTTAGGTGATATCGACGCGACAGAGAAAGATATCGTGGGGCGATTTTATGACGGTATCGAGCGTTATTCTCCGGAACTCGTTTCGTGGAATGGCACGGGATTCGATCTACCGGTATTGAACTATCGCGCATTACTTCACGGTGTCAACGCAGAGCACTACTGGGAAATGGGTGATAGCGATCGGGAATTTCGCTACAACAACTACCTGAGTCGATTTCATTGGCGGCACCTCGATTTAATGGATGTGCTCAGTGGCTTTCAGATTGGCGCGCGGTCATCGCTGCAGCAAGTCGCCACGCTACTTGGGTTTCCTGGCAAACTCGGCATGAGCGGCGATCAGGTATGGGACCGTTACCAGGTGGGGGAGCTGAGCGCGATTCGAGACTATTGTGAAACGGATGCGCTCAACACCTATCTGATCTATCTTCGCTTCCAGCTTGTTCGCGGAATTCTGGACGAGACTCGCTATAACGCTGAGCTTGAACAGCTCAGGGCCAAGTTGGAGCAGGCTGAGAGCCCCCATTTTGACAAGTTCTTAGCAGCATGGCGCTCGGGTCGCGATGCCGAGTAGTCCAGCCTATGTGGACGCAGAGATCATCGACCTGACCCACGACGGGCTGGGCGTTGCAAATCTAGACGGGCACCGAGTATTCGTCTCTGGCGCGTTGCCAGGTGAGTTCGTACGCCTCGCCCCGCGACGCCGGAGACGGCGGTATCAAGAGGCAGACCTCATCGAGATACTGCGGTCGGCCGAAACCCGCGTCGATCCGCCTTGTCCGTATTTCGGCCGCTGCGGCGGCTGCGCTATACAGCATCTGGACTATGCGGCTCAGATTGAGTTCAAAGAAACGGTCGTCAGAGAGGCCCTGGCGCGGATCGCCGGCCTTGAGCCTGCGGAGTGGTTAGCCCCGATTACTGGTCCGGAGTGGTATTACCGCCGTCGTGCTCGTCTCGGCATTCGATTCGTCGCCGGCAAGGGTCGTGTACTCGTCGGCTTCAAAGAGCGGGCCGCCCGGCTTATCACCGACATGTCGAGCTGTCGTGTCCTCGTTAAACCTTTGGACGGGCTGCCCGGAGAGCTCGCGAAGCTGATCGGCCAGACGACCTTGAAGATGCGGCTGCCACAGGCGGAGCTTGCGCAGGGTGAGTCTGCTCGAGCCGTAGTTTTACGCGTACTGGACGAGCCCAGCGAAGAAGATCTGCGGTTGTTTAGAGAATTCGGACAGCAGCACGATATCGACGTCTATCTGCAACGCGGCGGGCCGGGAACAGTTCGGGCGCTTGTGCCGTCGAAGAGCAGAATACTCGCTTACAACTTGCCCGAGTTTGGCGTGACACTCGAGTTTGCGCCGACGGATTTCATTCAGGTCAGCGCACAGGTTAACGCGGCAATGGTCGGTCAGACGGCCGAGCAGCTGGGCGTCGAGTCGTCCGATCGGATTCTGGATCTCTACTGCGGTATCGGTAACTTCAGTTTACCACTTGCGAGTCGGGCTGCTACGGTGCTCGGTGTTGAAGGCGAGGGTGGTCTCGTCGCCCGTGCGGCGCACAATGCACGCAATAACGGCTTGGAGAATGCCCGGTTCGTTACGGCTGATCTGTCCGAGCCCGAATGGAGCTTCATGCGCGAGTCGTGGGATCTCGTCGTACTGGATCCACCGCGCTCCGGTGCGCATGTTGCCGTCACGCAAATGGCGAGTATGGGTCCACGCCGTATCGCCTATGTGTCTTGTCACCCTGGAACCCTGGCACGGGATGCGAAGGAGTTAGTCGACTCGCAAGGGTATCGGCTACGCGCGGTGGGTATAGCGGACATGTTCCCGCATACCCGTCACGTAGAGGTGCTAGCGATCTTCGAGCGCCGCTAGGCGACCTCGACTAGGTGAGGTAGCTAAGGTTCGAAATCAGATCCGTCGTGAGACTGTGGGCGCTGCTATCATGGTTGCAGGAGCTGGGAGAGTCTCGAGCCGATGGGTGAGTCATGCGATAACGCAGTAGAGACCGGCGCATGATCAGGCGGCATCTGCGTATCAGCCTGGAAGCTCAAAGGCTGGATTTGCTCGAGAACGACGAACTTGTCGAGAATTACCCGGTGTCGACATCCAAATATGGACCCGGTGAGCGTGTTGACAGCTACCGGACGCCGCGAGGTCGCCACATCATCCGCGCCAAGATCGGAGCGGGCGAGCCGGAGGGAACCGTGTTTCAAGGCAGGCGTCCGACGGGCGAGATCTACTCCGATGCACTCGCCCAGACCTACCCCGACCGTGACTGGATTCTGTCGCGAATTTTGTGGCTCTCCGGAACTGAAGTCGGGCGGAACCGGCTTGGAGCGGAGGATTCGATGCGCCGTTATATTTATATCCACGGCACACCGCCGTCCGAGCCACTCGGCGTAGCCAGCTCCCTGGGCTGTATCCGCATGAGCAACGCCGACATCGTCAAGCTCTTCGACCTCGTGGAGCCCGGTACGGTCGTGGAAATTCGGCGCTAGAAATCCTGTGTCACTGGGTCCACTCATGATCGATCTAAAGGGCACCTCGGTCGCCGAGGAAGAACTAGCCTGGCTTAAGTCACCAGTGGTCTGTGGGGTTGTCCTCTTCGGTCGAAACTTCGAGAGCCTGCAACAGCTGGAGCGTCTGGTCGCAGCGATTCACGCTGCGCGCGAGCCGCCGCTTCTGGTGGCAGTAGATCAGGAAGGCGGCCGTGTGCAACGCTTCGGCGAGCCCTTTACCCGGCTACCTACAATGCGAAGCCTGGGCCATCTCTACGATGAGGACATGGCGCAGGCGTTGACAGCGGCGCGAGCATTCGGTTGGTTGATGGCAGCAGAGCTACGCGCAGTCGACGTCGATCTTAGCTTCGCGCCGGTCGTCGATCTCGATCTCGGCCTGGCCGATGTAATAGGTGACCGCGCACTACACTCGAGTGCAACCGCCGTAAGCCAATTAGCGTCCGAATTCGCGACCGGTGCACACCAAGCAGGGATGGTCGTCACCGCCAAACATTTTCCGACGCATGCCGGCGTGGTCAGTGATACGCACACGGAATCGGCCTCTGATCCTAGGGAATTCAATGATTTATGGGACGATCTCCAGCCGTACCGGCATCTCATCAGTTCGCGGCTGGATGCGGTCATGGTGGCCCACATCAGCTTCCCCGCGGTCGATCCGCTCCCTGCGAGCTTTTCATCGTGGTGGCTCAAAGAGCAGTTGCGTAACGAGCTCGGTTTTGGCGGTGCGATTGTCTCTGATGATATCGCGATGGCCGCAGCGAACGTCGTAGGCGACTGCGCGGAACGCGCACTTAAAGCAATTGCCGCAGGCTGTGACATGATCCTGTTGTGCAACTCACCGGGAGAAATTCCGCTGGTGATCGACGCGTTGGGAGATTACCTGAGCCCCCCTTCGCAGCTGCATCTGATTCGACTTCGTGGCCAACGACGCCAGGAATGGGAAGCGCTGCGATCTTCAGCCACGTGGCGAGAGGCTCGTCGAACGATAAAGAATCTATCCGCTACACCGCAGCTCCGACTCGAAGGCTGACCGGGATGGGCCGCAGCGAGGCGATCGAAGAAGCACTGGCAGCGCTTAAATCCGCACGGGAAATCTGTACCGAAACGCAGGTGGCTGCGGCGATCACACGCATGGCGGAGGCAGTGACGCAAGTTGTTCAGCACGACAATCCCGTTGTGTTGGCCGTGATGCGTGGCGGTGTGTTCACTGCGACGGAACTCTGTCGCCGCCTGACATTTCCCTATCAGTTCGATTTCGTCCACGGTACACGTTACGGTGATCTCCTGACCGGGGGAGAATTGAATTGGCCCGTTCCGCCCTCAGCTAATCTTGCCGGTCGTACTGTTGTGGTAGTGGACGATATTCTCGATCGAGGGCTTACTTTGCACGCGCTGTACGAGGCCCTACAGCAACTCGGTGTCGTGGCAATCTACTCAGCGGTCCTGGTGTCTAAAGCGGTCGGCGTATCCGCGTCCCGGCCCGAGGTTGATTTCGTCGGACTCAACGTCGATGACGTCTATGTCTTCGGCTGTGGCATGGATTACAAGGGCTACTGGCGAGGACTACCTTCGTTGTTCTCGTTGGCATCGTGATGGATCATAACTTGGGACTTATCGTCGGCAGTGGTCTCGACTATCTCGGCCTGACGATCGCGACTCGCAGCGCTACCGAGACTCCGTTCGGACCACCGTCGAGCCCGATTCTCACAGCCTCCTTCGGTGGGTCCCCGATCGCGTGTATCGCACGCCATGGAGAGAAGCAAAGGATTCCACCTCATGCCGTGAACTATCGGGCGAACCTATGGAGCTTGTATCAACATGGTGTACGTCGCTGTCTAGCTATCAATTCGGTGGGAGCGATCGACCCCGGCTTCGAGCCCGGTGCGCTGGCGATTCCAGATCAGCTTATCGACTACACCTGGGGTCGTGAACACTCTTACTACGACGGTAGCAACGACGAACTCGATCACGTCGAGTTCTCGGAGCCATTCGATCCCGAGCTGCGTGGGCGGATCGCGGCAGCTGCGCAGGCGATCGGTTGTCCGGTTCGCGCAGGTGTCTGCGGCGTGACCCAGGGTCCGAGACTGGAGACAGCTGCGGAGATCAACCGCCTCGCGCGAGACGGGTGTGCCATGGTGGGGATGACCGCCATGCCCGAAGCAGCTTTAGCTCGGGAGCTCGGTATCGCCTATGCGGTGTGTGCCGTTGCGGTCAACCACGCCGCCGGACGGGGGCCAGGTGACACGACGATCGATGCTCAGCTTGAGCGCTACGCCAGTCTCGGCATGCAGCGCGTCGGTGCGTTGCTCGATAGGCTCGTCCCGGACCTGATTGCCATGGCATAAGTCTGCTGTCCGGCGACGCTGTCATTCGGCTGTGATGTGTGTCCTTGATCCCCGTGCGGGGTTTCGGCCAGCATTGATCAGCTATCTCTGGGAAGGAACCCGGATCCAAAGTGAAGCAGCTGAGCCGCCAGATTCTGGAGCAAATTCTTGAGTTAAGCTCCGCGGGAATCGTCGTCGTGGATGCATGTGATCCTGACTTCCCGGTCGTCTACGCCAATCAGGCGTACGAACGTCGCAGTGGCTACAGCGCCGACGAGCTATTAGTAGGCCGGCGCTTGCCCTTGCTAAGCCACGGTATCCTGGGTCAGCACGACGTTGACCAGTTGCAGGCGGCGCTGGATCAGGGCGAGTCCTATGAGGCGACGTTTGTGGACTCGCATAAGGATGGGTCGAATTGGGTCAGCCAGCTGCGGGTAGAGCCTCTGTACGGCCCGCGCGGTGCGCTCAAGTTCTTCGTTTTGACGCTAGTTCCACTATCTGAAGAGAAGCGCAGCGGCGCGAACGTAGAACTTAGAATCATGCAGCGCGAGATTAAAAGGGCGCGTCAGGAGCTGGCCAAGTTGGATCGGCGAGAACCGGTCACGGGTCTGCTCCGTTATGACTACTTCCTGGAGCTTGCGGAGCGAGATTGTCGCATGGGCCGACGAAATGGACGTGACGTAGCCGTGATGCTACTCGATGTAGTTGATTTGGACGTCTACCGCCAAACGTTTGGTGCCAAAGCGGCCAATTCATGCCTACGCATGATCGCTGGGCAGGTCTCCGGTGCCCTGAGACGGTCCGCGGATCTATGCGCGCGCGCGGACGAGCACAGCCTTATCGCGTTGACACTCGGTCAAGGGATCAACGAGGTTCGCGCTCTGGCGCAGCTGATTACCGCCAATGTGTGTGGCCTGGGTCTGCACAACCCGCGCGGGCGGCATGGACGCTACATCGCAGTTCACATCGGCGTTGCGGGTGGCAAACTGAACGGAAAGTATACTCTGGAGGTCGCGATTGCCCAGGCTCGTGAGGACCTCTTATCACGGCAACCGATTCACAAAGGCGCGATTCAAGCCTAACACATAGAAGTTAGGCCGCCGGCGCCAGCTCTTCTGCCGGCGTCCGTGGTGCCTCCGGCTGAGGTCTGACCAGCACGAGCACGCCAAACGCCGGATGATCGAAGAAGTGTAGTTCGCCGCTGCGAGTACGACGTTGGGTATTTAGATCATACCGAGCAGGGAAACTAACTTCTTCCAGCCCGATGCTTGCGGGGACTAGAGGTTCCCCAACCGCTCGCTCGGCCTGATAGCGAAGCGCGACGGTCACGTGCAAGTATCGCCTCACATGCAGCATGATCGTCCCAAGCGGATTGAATGTTCCTAGCAGGGACATATCGAAGGGCAATGCCTGGTCTTCGGGGAAGCCGTCCTGTACCCAACCGCCGTGAACCAAGGGCGTATAGGCATCCAGCCGCTCGAGCCGGTCGTAGGTGTCCGTCAGTTCGAGTTCCCCGGCACCGAGAAGCCGATACCAGGATTCTTCGCTAGCGCGCAGACGATCTTCGGCAGGCCCCGCGGTGAATTGCTCGGTTGCGAAGTTCTCCTGGGCATCCGTTTCCTTCGTGGCAGGTGGCTGGGAATGGTTCGCGGTAATAAGGTCCGGCTCCAGCGGTGTGACGCTGAGTGGTTGCTCCGGAAGCGCCTCAAGCTGTCCGGCTGCTACGCCCGTTTCGGTCGGGATAAGAGCGGGCCGGTCCTCATCCAGACTCAGTAATAACTCCATCAGTCGAGCCGAAACATCGGGTTCGATGCGCGAATCGGTTTGTAGCAACGTTGGGTTGAGCAGATCTAGCAGAGTACCTCGCGGCGCTTGCTCGAATCGTTCTTCTGCGGGGTCAAAATCATGGTAGGCAAAGACGATGATCTCGATCCGATACTTTAGCAGTGTCTCGCTAGCTTTTTCGGTCACGTTTAAAACGTTTTGTGAGTTTGAAACACCCTGGGCGGAGCAGACAGCCAGGAATCCGCATTGCAGCCCGAGCCAGAACGACACTCGTTTGATGGATGAGATTCGCATAGCACAATTATAGCTCGCATCGGGAGAACGTGACGGTCACCGCGGCGTCACGTTCGGTGGAGAGAACTAGCCGCTCCGGGACGGTTTAGGCCTCGGCGGAAGCGTCGTTTGTGGCACCGAGTCGTACCAGCAGGGTCTCTGCAGCACCGATTCGTTCTTCGTCCCGCTCCAGCGCCCAGCGAAAGCGCAGCTTGGAAGGTCCCTCGAGGCTGTAGGCCTCCGGTTGATCTTCCACCATCGCGACAAGCACGATCGGGTCGATAGTGGCGCGCTCGCCGAAGCGTAGGGTGCCGCCCCTGTTCTCCGCCTGAATCTTCGTTACACCCAGTTGTTGCGCGAGCAACTTGAGCCGGGTTAGTTCGAAAAGTGTCTGCGTCGCCGTAGGTAATAGGCCGAACCGATCGATCAGCTCGATTTGCAATTGTTTTAGGTCCGCCGCAGACAAGGCGCTCGCAATACGTTTGTAATGAACCAAACGCATGTGCACATCGGGCATGTAGTCGTCAGGGATCAGCGCGGGCAGTCCAAGTTCGATCTCCGGGCCGTGCTCCAACGGATCTTGCAGGTCAGGTTCTTGCCCCGCGCGCAACGAGGCCACGGCCCTTGCCAGTAACTCGTTATAGAGTGCGAACCCGATCGCCTGGATCTGGCCGCTTTGCTCATCACCGAGTAACTCTCCCGCCCCACGAATCTCCAAATCGTGTGTCGCGAGGATAAAGCCGGAACCCAGTTCCTCCATGGCTTCGATTGCTTCTAGTCGCTTCGTCGCGTCTGCGGTTAATAAACGCGCCGGCGGCGCAATGAGATAGGCATAGGCCTGGTGGTGGGAGCGGCCGACTCTTCCTCGCAGCTGATGAAGCTGTGCGAGTCCGAGGCGATCGGCACGGTTGATCACGATCGTGTTGGCGGTCGGAACGTCGATACCACTCTCGATGATTGTTGTGCACACCAGCATGTTGAATCGCTGGCGGTAGAAGTCCAGCATGACACCTTCAAGTGTCCGTTCCGACATCTGTCCATGGGCGACTTCAACTGTCGCTTCCGGAAGCAGCTCTTGCAGCTTCGACGCGATCTGCTCGATGTCTTGGACTCGGTTGTGGATAAAATAAATCTGTCCGCCACGTCGAATCTCGCGTAAGACGGCTTCACGTATGGCTTGATTACTCCACTCGCCGATAAATGTTTTTATCGACAGACGCCCAGCTGGCGGGGTTGCGATCAATGATAGATCTCGAAGTCCTCCCAGGGCCATATTGAGAGTTCTGGGAATGGGCGTTGCCGTTAGCGTGAGCATATCGACATCGGCGCGCATTTTCTTCAGTTGCTCCTTCTGTCGAACTCCGAAGCGGTGCTCTTCGTCGATGATGACCAGTCCGAGGCGCTTGAAGTTGATATCGCCGCTAAATAGTTTGTGGGTACCGATAACGATATCGACCGTGCCGTCCTTCAGTCCCGACACGACTGCATCGGTGGACTTGCTGCTGCGAAAGCGAGACAAGAGCTCGACTCGCACTGGCCAGTCGGCGAAGCGATCCGAGAAGGTACGCTGATGTTGCTGGGCGAGGAGTGTCGTAGGAACCAGAACCGCCACCTGATAACCTGCATGGACAACGACGAATGCCGCCCTGAGCGCGACCTCCGTCTTGCCGAATCCGACATCACCGCAGATCACTCGATCCATCGGCCGCCTGTTCGTCAGATCGCTTAAAACTTGCTGTACCGCTTCTAGCTGATCGGTAGTCTCTTCGAACGGGAATTCGAGCGCAAAGCGCTGGTAGAAATCCTCGTTGAGTGAAAATGCAATGCCTTGCCGGGCCGCTCGTTGTGCGTAGAGACCGAGTAGCTCTGCGGCGACATCTCGCACTTGTTTCGCCGCTTTGCGCTTTGCCTTCAACCATTGGTCCGACCCGAGGCGATGCAATGGCGCCTGCTCCGGAGACGCTCCGGTATAGCGGGTTACGAGATGTAGGTTGTAGACAGGGACGTATAATCTGTCACCGCCCGCGTATTCCAACAATAGAAACTCTGTCATCGCTTCGTCGACATCGAGTACCGACAGGCTCGTGAGTCCCTGGTAACGGCCAACGCCATACTCCTCGTGGACCACGGGCGCACCGACCCGCAGATCTGTCAGCTCTCTGACAATGGCATCGGGGTCTCGCAGTCCTCGCCGATGTCTGCGCCGACTTCTCTGCCGGGGACGGTCAACACCGAGCTGCTCGGCGGTGATAACCTTGAGTCGCTTGTCTGGTAATGCGAGGCCTTCCTCGAGTTCGCCTACGGTAATACTCAGACGCCGCTCGCCTGACAAAAAGTCTTGCCAACTCGATACCTCGATCGGGTCGAGTCCGCGACCGTGTAGTAGCTCAGTCAGGACTTCTCGGCGCCCGCGGGACCTAGTGACGATCAGCGTACGAACTGAGTCGTCGGCTTCCAACCAGCGAGCGATGGAATCGCGCTCACCTGCCTGGCTGGAGCTCAGTGGGTGAGCGGTACCGGCATTGAATGTGAGCGTGTTCCCGGCGGTCGGTAACTCTTTAGCGCACACCTGAATGCTAGCCCGATCACGAAGTTTTTTCTCCAGTGTCTTAGGATTCCAGAACGCGACATCCGGGGGCAGGATCGGCCGATCCGGATCGCCGTAGAGCTGCGCATAGCGTTCCTGAACGAGCGTCCAGCCGGAATCCAGACTCTCCACGGCGTCTTCGATAAAGACAAGCAGCGCGTCGTCCGGAAGATGATCGAGTAACGAGCTCGTCGTATCGAAAAACAGCGGTAGATAATATTCGATGCCGGCAGGCAACAGCGCCGCGGATATGTCGCGGTAGACGATCGAACGATTCGGTGCTCCCGGGAGATGATCCCGGAAACGCTGCCTGAAGCCACGAATTGAATCAGTGTCGAAGGGAAATTCTCTCGCGGGCAGGATTCGAATCTGTTCAACCTCTCCACTGGTGAGCTGGGTCTCGGGATCGAAAAGTCGCAGGCTTTCGATTTCTTCATCGAACAAGTCGATGCGCACTGGGTCTTCGGCTCCGGTGGCGAATACGTCCAGCAGTGATCCTCGAACCGCAAACTCACCGGGAGCTATGACGTTCTCGACATGCAGATAACCGTGACTGACCAGCTGTTCGCGCATGGACTGTCGGTTAAGGTGCTCGCCGACTTGGATAGATATGGAATGTGCCGCGATATATCCGGGCGGCGGCAGCCGAGTCAGAAGTGCCTGCGAGTTGACGACGAGAACGCCGGAGTGGCCGTGCGCGAGTTTCGATAGAGTCGCAAGTCTCTCGGCTACCAGTTCTTGCGGTGGCGAAAAGACGTCGTAGGGCAAAGTCTCGTAATCGCTAAAGCGACCGACGGTTGGGTCGCTCATAAAGAATCGTAACTCCCGTTCCAGCCGGTCAGCGGCGGCAGCCGAATTCGTCACCACGCAGAGTAGCCCCGAGTACTCGCTGGCAGCTTGTGCCACCGCAAGACTCTGTGCCGATCCGTAGAGCTGCCCCCATCGAACGCGGGAGTGTTGCGTTCCCGGCAGTCCTAGCCGGAGCAGGCCATCGTCTGGGTCCATTGGCATCCTACACCTGAGAAATCCGGGCGAATTATCCCATAGGGACCCGTGTTGTCAGTGCAAGGTCGTAAATGTCGCGCAGTTGCCACAGCGCTTTCGCTCGATGTGACTGCCGGAGCCTTCGGAGGACGATCCAGCGGCAAACCGCCGCTGTCGGGCGATTACTGGTTTACCACCGCGTGGATGACGAGGTCATACTCGAAATAGACCGTGAAGTTAGGATAGTCCCAGCGAGAGATAGGTGGCTCGCCAACGGCCGCCTGCGGGCTTGTCGGCGCACCAAAGTCTGCTTGCACGCGTTCCATGTTGGTACCCCGGACCGGCCGCGAGTGGCTGCTTGCGCTGGCAACATCGAGACCATCCAGCAGCAGGCTATCTGCAGTCGCCAAGGGTGAGAGCACCAGCAGGCCACATGTAATGAGTTTCTTGAGCACAGTTTTCTCCCTGGGCGTTGTGGATTGAATATACCACCGCGATGCAGTCCGAGAAACGCAGCGTCTGCGAGTTTGGGCGCTGCGTCACAGTTCTGCGCGAGCTCTAATTGGGTCTAGAGTTATTACATAACTCATTGTTATTCGATAGTTTTAAATACTGGCGAAACAAGCCGGCGTGGCGATGAGAGCGGACCCTAGCGGCAGTAAAATCGATTTTTCCGAGAGTCTCCGGATCACGACTGCTGCGAACGGCTGTGTTTTAATGTTGAGCAATGTTCTATCCATTGGAGTGTTTTATTGCGCTGCGTTATTTGCGGGCCCGCCGGCGTCGCGGCTTCGCCTCGTTTATCACGTTGGCATCTCTGTTCGGTATGGCACTCGGTGTCGCTGCCCTTATCGTGGTTCTTTCCGTGATGAATGGGCTGGAGACCGAGCTTCGTACCCGTCTTCTGAGCATGACCGCACATGCGACGCTGGCGAACCCCCAAGAGGGCGTGACAGACTGGAAGGTACTCAAGGCGCAGCTCATGCAGCTACCGGGAGTTACTGGTGTAACGCCGTACGTGCAGGTGGAGGCAATGTTGGGCTCGGGATCCAACTTGAGCCCGGGCATCGTCCGCGGGATCCTGCCGGAGGAAGAAGCGGTCGTATCTCAGATCGGTGATGCTCTCACAGTCGGCCGTTTGGATGATCTGCAAGCCGGGGCGCAACGGATCATTCTCGGCCGAATTCTGGCGCTCAATCTGGGTGTCGTCGTCGGTAATCGGGTCAACCTTCTTGTACCCAAAGTACTCGATGGCAGACCGACGGCATTACTGCGAAGTTTTCTTGTGAGCGGCATCTTCGTTGCGGGGATTCAGGATCACGATGCCAGTCTTGCGCTTGTACATTTGACTGACGCGAGTGAGCTCAAGGGTTTTGCGGGCCGTGCCGAGGGTGTCGCAGTTCGTATGGAAGATCCGCTCGACGTCCACGAGCTTGCCGGCAGATTTCTTGAGTCAATAGACGGCTCCCCCACCTATTCCGACTGGACGATCGAGAACCGTAATTATTTTCAGGCCATTCGTATTGAGAAAACGATGATGGCGTTGCTTCTTTTACTGATTGTTGCTGTCGCGGCGTTCAACATTGTGGCGTCACTGATTATGGTTGTGACAGACAAGAAAAAAGATATCGCTATTCTTCGCACCTATGGTCTGGATCCTCGGCGTGTGTCGAGAATATTCATAATTCAGGGCGCGCTGATAGGAGTCGCCGGCACGCTCCTAGGTCTCGTACTAGGACTTACCCTTGCCTTCAACGTCAAGACCGTATTTCCATGGCTGGAACGAACCTTTAACTTCGAAATCATGCCCGGCGACGTTTTCTATGTGACCGAATTGCCGTCCGAAGTCCAGTTGCTTGACGTCACTCTGATATCGGTTGTGGCTTTGGTGATCGCGCTGCTGGCCACGATCTATCCGTCCCGCCGCGCGGCTGCTGTGGCCCCGGCGGATGCTTTGCGCTACGAGTGATGCTGCGACAGCCCTACGAATTGTCCATAGCCGTACGCTATCTGCGTGCGACAAGTCGACATGGCTTTATCTCATTTATTTCGCTAGTTTCGATGATTGGCATAGGCCTTGCTGTTGCCGTACTTAGTGTGGTGTTGTCGGTCGTGAACGGCTTCGAGTCTGAGTTGCAACAGAGAATTCTCGGCATCGTCTCTCACGCCGCCATCAGTGGTGTCGAAGGACCGCTTGAGGACTGGGAAGCGATGCGCGAAATTGTTCTGGCACGCCCGGACGTCACAGGGGTTGCACCCTATGTGGAAGGGCAGGGACTGGTCGTGTTCGATGGGACTACGGCTGGTATCAACGTGCGCGGGATCATACCGGCGCTGGAGCAGGATGTCTCACGGCTCGGGGTCTTATTGCGCGACGGCGATCTCGAAGCGCTCCAGGACGGCAGTTACACGATGTTGGTCGGTAGTAGTCTGGCTGCGGAGCTGCGCCTCAAAGTCGGCGACTCGCTGGTGTTGATGATTGCGCAAGGCAGCGTGACGCCCGCTGGAGTTGTGCCGCGAATGCGAAGTTTCGAAGTCGCGGGAATTTTCGAGGCCGGGATGTACGAATTTGATCGGGGTCTCGTGTACATCAGTTTGGCTGATGCAGGTCGCTTGTTCCGCACCGACGGCAGACCAACCGGGCTCAGGTTAGCGGTGACTGACATCTATCTAGCTCAACGCATCTCCGAACAAGTCGCCATCGGGCTTGGCGGTGGATTTATTATCGATGACTGGACACGGCACCACGGCAATTTCTTTCGTTCCATCCAGATCACCAAGTCGATCATGTTCGTTATTTTCTCGATGGTGGTCGCCGTGGCCGTATTTAATATCGTCTCAACGCTTGCGATGGTGGTAAGGGATAAGCGTGGCGACATCGCCATCCTGCAGAGCTTCGGTGCTTCCACCCGTAGCATCATCGCAATGTTCGCGACACAGGGAGCCTTGATCGGCGTGATAGGCACCGTGTTTGGCCTCGCTCTGGGAATTCTGATTTCCAGTCAGCTCGAAGGATTCGTGAACCTGATGGAAGTTACGTTCGGCATTGACCTTCTAGCGGCGGAGGTCTACCTAATCAGTGATCTACCAACGCAGATTCGTTACCCGGAGATCGCCAAAATCGGGCTGCTTGCGATCTCGCTCGCTGTTCTGGCGACGCTATATCCCGCAATCAGCGCGTCGCGGCAGCCGCCGGCGGAGGCTCTGCGGTATGAATAACACGGCCGGCAGTAACGATCTGGTGCTTGAGGTGCGGGGACTGACGAAAACGTTTGAGGAGGCGGGCCAAAGTCTCGAGATACTGTGTGGTGTCGATTTTACCGTCGCGCGTGGTGATCGAGTGGCGATCATCGGTACTTCGGGGTCCGGAAAGACGACGCTGCTGCAGCTTCTCGGTGGATTGGACGACGCCACGGCCGGCGACGTACGCGTAGCGGGTCAGTCTATGACGGAGCTGAGCAATTCCCAGCGTGGACTGCTGCGGAATCGATGCCTGGGGTTCGTCTATCAGTTTCATCACCTCTTGCCGGAGTTCAGCGCTTTAGAGAACGTGGCGATGCCCCTGCTTGTCCGCGGCGAAAAACCGGACGTGGCGGCTCGTCATGCGGAAGCGCTGTTGTCTAAAGTGGGACTATCAGAACGGTTGGGGCATCGGCCGGGGCAACTCTCCGGTGGAGAGCGGCAACGAACTGCGGTCGCGCGGGCGTTAGTTACACGTCCTGACGTCGTCTTGGCGGACGAACCCACCGGCAACCTGGATCGTCCTACAGGTACGCGGGTGTTCGACCTGATGCTGGAACTGAACTCAGACTTCGGGACCAGTCTCGTGGTCGTCACTCATGATCCGCAGATCGCATCGCGTATGGATCGCGTCCTCGAACTCAGAGACGGCGTATTGCACGCAGTCAGCTGAGCCCGTAGTTGCCCGGCGTGCGAGCACGCGGCCTCACAGGCGTTGCCGGCCTGTCGTTACTCGGCTCGCTGCTAATGCATCAACTGCCGTCGCCACCGGGAGCGATTGCATCGGCGTTGCTGGTATCGGCAGCGTTACTCGTGTGGTTGCAGTTGTCCTGGCGCTGGCCGATCTGGATGTTGCTCGGCTTCCTCTGGACCGCGTACCGAATCGATCAGCATCTACAAGTTGAGTTTGCCCCGGAGCTTGCGGGACGGGATCAGTGGGTCGCTGGTTGGGTGGACAGTTTTCCGAATCGTGCCACCGGTCAGGTGACGTTCTCGCTACGGCTTGCCTCTGATGGCCGGCCAGTCGGGGTGCCCCGACGGTTACGCCTGACGTGGTATGAGCCGCCTATCGAGATTGACGCCGGCAACGCACTCAGACTGCTCGTACGGCTCAAACAACCGCGCGGCCTAGCAAACCCCGGCGGGTTCGATTACGAGCGCTGGCTATTTTTAGAAGGCTATGGTGCTACGGGCTACGTGCGCGAAGGGGGTCGACAGCAGAATGCGTCGAACAGTCCTGCGCGCTGGTGGCTGACGAAACGCGCCGATCTCGCGCGGAAAATTGCGGCTGCAGCGCCTGGAGCAGATGCTTCTGTTTTTCTGACTGCATTAGCGCTCGGTGAACGCTTCGGCTTTGATGAACGGCACTGGGAGGGGCTACGTCGAACGGGGACCAGTCACCTCGTGGCCATTTCTGGTCTACACATCGGGTTGGTCGCTGTGCTCTCTTTCTTTGTACTCCGTCGGATCTGGTTACGCCTGCCTGGCATCCTTGCGCACTATGATTTGCAAGGCGCCGCACTCGTGAGTTTTGCTTGCGCTGGGTTCTACGCTGCCGCGGCCGGCTTCGCAGTCCCAACGCAACGGGCGCTGTTGATGCTTAGTGTGGCATACCTCGCTATCTTGACTCGGCGTTTCGTGAGTATGACGGCCGGGTTATCCGCCGCGTTTCTATTCGTCCTACTGTGGGATCCGCTGTCGATTATTAGCCCGTCGTTCTGGTTGTCCTTTATCGCTGTTGGTCTGTTGTGGCAACTCGGGCAGAGTCAAACGATTTCTGTGCTGAACTCTCACCCAGCTTGGGCAGAATTTAGAGAGTCGATACGGGTTCAGTGGGGTATCTGCCTAGGCCTAACGCCATTAGTGGTTCTATTTTTCGGCGAAGTCTCACTCGTATCGCCATTGGTCAACTTCGTCGCGATTCCGATCTTTAGTCTAGTTCTGGTGCCTCTGACGTTACTCGCCACGCTGACACTCTCGGTCGAATTCCTTGGCCCCTATCTGATGTATGGTGCCGGCGTTTTTGCTCAGTCGGTGTGGTGGGCGCTCGACTCCATCGCCGGCTGGGGCTGGTCGGCGATGAACCTCCCTCAGGCAGACAGGTGGCAGTTCGTGTTGGCAGTCATCGGCGTGATCTTTGCGCTCCCCGTTCATCCGTTGCCCGGCCGCTATCTATCCGGGTTCGCTATTCTGCCGCTATTGGTCGTACAAACCGACGGACCCGAGTCCGGTGTAGCGGTAGCGACGGTTCTGGATGTGGGTCATGGACTCGCGGTGATTGTCGAGACTCACAAGCATGTATTGCTTTACGATGCTGGTCCCCGTTATCGGTCTGGATTCGACAGCGGTCGAGATATCGTGCTACCCGCACTGCGGGCGAAAGGCCGGACCAGATTGGATACCATCGTGATCAGTCACGCCGATAACGATCATTCTGGTGGCGCTGCCGCCGTTATCGAATCGTTCCCGCGTGCCCGACTGATCGCTGGCCCCGATGTCGAGCTCACGCATGCATCAACATGCCGGGGTGGTCAGGGCTGGGTATGGGATGGCGTTGAATTCAGTTTCTTGCATCCGCCTTCCGGCTACACGCCTCTCGGTAACGACAGTTCCTGCGTCTTGAAAGTGGCGACTCGCTCAGGAGCGCTGATCATTACCGGGGACATCGAATCTCGGGGTGAGCGAACACTTCTGAGTCAAATATCCGAACTGCAGGCCGAGGTCGTAGTCGTGCCCCATCACGGTAGC
>SMWC01000047.1 GCA_004357505.1 Gammaproteobacteria bacterium
ATACTACGTTGTGTGCGGCCCGCACAGAATCCGCCTTCTATCGGCCTAGGTATGTGATGAGTATCACACTAGTGAGTGATACGGGAATTTAGCGGCCCAGCATCCGTGAGCTGAGTTGCCTTAGAATCGTCTGGCCAGGCGAGTCGTGATCACTACGCCATCCCTGTTTCTAGTAAAAGTATAGTGCAGGACAGTTTCGGCGTTATTGCTCAATACTATATCGGCTTCGCATACCAGTCTGTCGGGTTGACTGCTCATCGTCCTTGCGTTCCTAAATTCAATAATGTCGAATTTTACGACGCCCTGATTGCTTGATGCGATACGACGGGCTTGTCTCTCTGTAGATGAGCTTTCGCAATTCCACAGCGGCTCAGGGGTCCATGTCACGGCGTAGTAACTTAAGCTCAATAGACTTAGAAACATGAGAATCGGCCAGAGGCGCGCCCGGGACTTTTTGTCTTCTGTAATTTTCTGCTGCGGATGCTCTGCCGGTGGCGGCTGACTCGATTTCCTGGGCGAGTCGCAACGGGGACAATCTGCCGTTGTGTCGCTGATCTGCGTCCCGCACTCGTTGCAATCGAGCAGCATAAACTTCTTATGCCCCAGGTAGTGCTGGCAAGAGTGGGGCTATCCGACGCCTGTGGGAGGTTGATGGAAAAGATCTGTCCTCATCTGAACCAACTTAATATTCGCTGTGTCCAGCTAACAGGGGCTGCCTTGGGCTGGTAGCGATTCCGCGCTGTAGTACTGTCAAGGATCTCTTCTACCATAGCCTTCGTTCTCTTGATTTCTATTTTGGTCGTGGCGTCATAGTTGCCAACGTTTTTATCTGTAGAGTGAGTTTCAT
Source organism: Gammaproteobacteria bacterium (assembly GCA_004357505.1). Classification (GTDB taxonomy): domain Bacteria; phylum Pseudomonadota; class Gammaproteobacteria; order Steroidobacterales; family Rariloculaceae; genus SMWC01. The sequence goes on from SMWC01000047.1 coordinate 848, forward strand.
CCATATCGTTCTCTCAAGAAGAGTATCGATATGGGAAGAATCTGCTTTCTGTCAGCCTAGGTATGTGATGTGTTTCACACTAGTGTGTGATTCGAGAAGCGAGAAGCTCCTAATTCGGCCAGATTTCTACCGGGTTAGCCGGATAGCTGTCGATCAAGACGTGCTGTAAAGGTATGGATAGTCTGACAAGTCCGCCGTATAGTGCCGTCTCGATTATTCTGCCTGGCAATATCTGCGACGCGACGAAAGTCACGGTAGTGATTAAGGTTTAGACGATGAGGCGATGGACTACTTTATCTATTTGAGCAAACGATAAAGGGCGGTAGTTGCCGAAGGGCAGCTTTGCGAAAAAACCGCACCAGGCGGAACAAATAGGCTGAGTACCCCAATCGTTTGTTGCGTGGACAATCATATCCCCGCTGAAAGGTCATTAATTAGCCTGTTTCCGCGCTATTTCGAGCCCTGGATAGGTAGAATGTATCAAGAGTGATTCCCTTTTTCTTAGGGGGAGAATATGACCTCGTTTTTCGGGGAGTTGAAACGACGCCACGTCTTCAGAGTCGCGGTGGCCTACGCTATTGTCGGTTGGATATTGGTCGAAGTTTCATCTGTTCTGGGGCCAGCACTGAATCTTCCCGACTGGGCTACCAGCTTGGTGGTGTTCTTTGTTCTCCTGGGGTTCCCTCTCGCGCTGATCCTGTCGTGGGCCTATGACCTCACCCCGCAAGGTATAGAGCGGACGAAGTCCGTTCCTACGCCCGGGAGTATTACCCAGGCCACTGGGAGAAAGTTCGACTTTGTGGTTATCGGTCTGATGACCGTCGGAATCGCGTTTCTTGTCGTGAACAACTATTTACTGGAGGACGACTCAGGTGAAGCGTCCGAGACGGCGGTAGGCGTTCTCCCCAACTCAATAGCAGTATTGCCATTCGAGAACCTGAGTCCCGACCCCGACAACGCCTATTACGCCGCGGGCATTCACGAGGAGATTCTTAACCAGCTCGCGAAACTAAGTGCCCTCAACGTCATTGCACGGACATCCATGCGGCAATACGCGAATACCGACAAGTCGATACCCGAGATTGCCAGCGAGCTGAACGTGGAAACCGTCATGGAGGGCAGCGTTCGCTACGATGCTGGACGGATTCGAATTACCACTCAGTTGAATGACGGGGTGACGGGTGCGCATATCTGGTCCGAGACCTACACTCGCGAGTTCGACGATATATTCGCGATTGAGTCGGATGTCGCAACGAACGTGGCTAACGCGCTTGAAGCTGAATTCTCCCTGGAGGAGCAGCTAAAAATCGAAGAATTACCTACGAACTCTCCCGCCGCCTACGCCCTTTACCTGAAGGCGAGGTCAGAATTCACGAATAATGCCCGCTTAATTCGGAATCGAATGGAACCACTTCTGCTGGACGCCATTGACCTCGATCCCGAGTTCGCCCTGGCCTATGGATGGCTGGCTTTTGTTTACGGCTACGTCCTTGAGGAGGCACTAACTCTAGAGTACGCAGAGAAGGCCCTTGAGCTGGACCCTGACCTTGGTCTTGCGTATGCAGCAATCTCGACGATGTATTACCTCACAAGTCGCTTCGAAGAAGCGTTGCAGTCCAGTGAGCTAGCTATCCAGCTTAGCCCGTCCGATCCTTTCGTTAACACGGTCTACGCGGAAGTCTTGATAGCAACGGGCAATGAGGAAGAAGCGCTTAGGGTGCGCGAGCAGGCAACACGCCTAGATCCGGCAAACGCAAATGCATTCTCCAACCTCGGTATGACTCGCTGGATTGTTGGGGATCGTGACGGAGGCATCGTCGCGATGAGACGCGCTGTTCAGCTTGCCCCTGAATCGGTTAACTCCCACGAGATGCTTGGCATGATGGAAGCCGTGCTCGGTAACAGGGCGGAGGGGGTGGCTCAGCTACGACTCGCGGAGCGACTTGCCCCCGATGATGAACGCCCGAATGTTGTTGTTGCCTACCACTATCGTGTGGTCGAGTTGCATGAGGACGCTGCCAGGATCGCCAGAGCGTGGGCAGAGAGCGGTCAGCAAGCTCCTCAGGGTGCGGCTGAGCTGATGCGCTTATTTTATTACCTCGTGCTCGATGACGAAGAACAAGCGTTAGACGCCTTAGTGCAGCTCATCGAGGCTCCCTCTGGAGTATTCATCCCTCCCTTCACCTACGTGATCACCAACGTATGGGACGACCCGACTCTGGAGAAGCCTGAATTTCAGGAACTGCGAGCCAATCTCCGCGCTAAGTTCGGTTGGAATTAGGCCGTGCCCCTTTAAAAGGCATGCCGTATATCATGAGCTAGCCCTATCCGATAGAGTTCGTCGAGCAGAACAACGCGATCTTGCTTCGCATCAAGGCATACGACCTCGTTCGAACGATACACATGAGTAACGCTGCGCCTACTGAAGAGCAGCCCCCTCTCTGTTAGGCTATTCGGTAGGACGCTGGGAGGTACATCGAGCGTATCACCGCTACGGATAATGGCAGCCGGCTGGAGTACGAGATCACGATCACTGATCCCGCGACATTTACTGAGCCGCTGGTGTTCGAGAAGTCGTGGGTATGGCTCTCCGATGTGACGGTGGAGCCTTACGATTGCGTAGTGGGTGACACTGTGTAAGTTGCGGTGTTTATCAGCTGTAGCGGAACTTGTCCGGGCCGACCAGGGTCCAGAAGGAAGACTCTAGCGATCCCATCGAAGGAATTGCCGGAATGAATATGCCCCAAACGAAAGATACAGTACGCCGGCCAAGCTTTCTGGCTATCGCGCTGCTGCTGCCGTTGACCACATCCGCTCACCACTCCTTTCCTGAGCACTTCAACACGAGCCGAATTGCCGAGATCGAAGGTGAGGTCACCAACGTTCAATGGTCGAATCCGCATGTGTCTTTCACGATGCGCACGGCGGAAGGGGAGACCTGGATAATTCAATCCAATTCCATCAGAGGCCTCGAACGGCGAGAGATATCACAGGACGTGATACGAGTAGGTAACCGCTTCAAACTGGCTGGATTCCCGGCCCGCAACGGCAGCCATGAGATGTACACGAGCAACATTCTGCTGGCCGATGGCAGAGAAGTCGTGTTAAGACCCGGCGCCGAGCTACGCTGGCAAACGGCGGAAGAATAGTAGTCGACCGCCGGTGTCGGGTCGATCGAACGTCAACGTACAAGGGGAGAACCGAATATGAGACAACGGCATCTGATGTGGCTACTCACGAGTATGGCCTTCGGTGTGAGTCATTCGGCCGGTCTTTGGGCAGCGCAAGTATCGAGTGCCTATTCGGTCGATGCTTCGGCGCCCATCGATCCTGATCTAGGGATGAAAGTTCCACCCGGTTTCGAGGCAACGGTCTTCGCCGATATGGACGGCTACGCTCGCCACATGGCCGTCCGTAACGATGGCACGCTGTATTTGGCTCTGACGGTTCGTATGGGCAGAGGCAGCACGATGGGGATAGTCGCCATGCGGGATAACGACGGCGACGGTGCCGCGGATGTCATCGAGCGTTTCGCCACAAATATTCCGGGAACGGCACTACAGTTTCATGACGGCGATTTGTACTTCGGCTCCAAAACAGCGGTCTACCGTTTCAGTTTCGAGGGCGATGAATTGGTGCCTGCCGCCGATCCCGAAATAGTCGTGGACGGATTCCCGGTGCAGCGGCTCCATGACGCGAAGACCTTCGCCATCGATAATGATCACAATATCTATATCAATGTCGGCGCGCCGTCGAACGCCTGCATGGAAGAATTTCGGACACGCGGCTCTTTAGGGCAACAACCTTGTCCGCACCTGGAAGTGCAAGCCGGCGTGTGGCGCTATGACGCCGACGCAAACGGACAGACTCATGCCGACGATGGCGTGCAAATCGCCACCGGCACCCGCAACGCTGTGGCGATCGCATGGAGTGAGGACCACGAGCAGGTCTATTTTCTGGCCCACGGACGAGACGCGCTATCTAGCTTATATCCTGAGCACTTTACGGTCGAGGAGAGTGCCGAGCTGCCGTCGGAGGAGATGCATATTCTCGTTGAAGGCGGCAATTATGGATGGCCGTACAGTTACTACGATCACATTCAAGGCAAGCGCCTTCTGGCACCCGAGTACGGAGGTGATGGGAAACAAGAGTCAGAAGCGGGACTGTACGCCGAACCCATTGCGACGTTCCCCGGACACTGGGCACCGAATGACCTGATGTTCTACACGGGCGACCAGTTTCCTGCACGGTTCCGCAATGGCGCGTTCATCGTCTTCCATGGCTCATGGAACCGGGCGCCTTTGCCGCAGGCCGGCTACAATGTCGTCTTCCAACCGTTCGACGGCGCATTGCCGGGGCCCGACTTCGAGATTTTCGCAGAGGGATTCGAAGGCACGGACGTGCTGGATAATCCGGCCGATGCCACACACCGTCCGACGGGTATTGCGGAGGGCGTGGACGGGGAGATCTATATCTCGAGCACCGTCAGCGGCCGCGTCTGGCAAGTACGGTACGTCGGAGAGTAGACGATTCTCGTTCCGCGGTTCGCACGATCAGGGGCGCTATTCCTCGGTTTCCTGACGACGTTCGCGTCGGGTTGTGCTGTTCATGACGAGGAGGTATCCGCTCGGCAGTTGCTGGCAGACGGTCTAGCGGTCTACCAGCGTGACTGTCTGGCCTGTCACATGGCGGACGGGCGCGGCGTGCCCGGTATAAACCCCGGGTTGCTCGGCAGCCCATGGGTCTTGGGTAGTAGCGACGCACTCGTCGGCTATGTGTTGACGGGAGGTTTTAGCCCGGAGGTCCTTATGGCCCGTTTCGATTATCTATCCGATACGGACATGGCTGCCGTGCTGACCTACTGTCGAGAGGTTTTCGGTGAGGGTTCAGGCGCGGTCAATGTCGAGCAAGTCGCCCGGTTGCGCGCACAGCTGGAGTGAGAATTCGGCTTAAGTCGGCGGATCTGAGCGTCGAGCCCAGAGCAGAGGCGGCATCGAAACCTGCTTGACAGGGTCTAGGGCAGAAGTCAGAGTGATCATCAGATCTAACTCGATTGCTTAACAACTACACCTATTACGGGGAGTAATCAACATGCGAGAAAGGTTAGTCTTAGTCGCACTCGCGGCGCTCTCAATCCCCTCTCTCGTCTCGGCCCAACTCGGGCCGGATGCTGCGAGCGCGGAGCCGTTCAAGCTGGGTACTTTCGAAGTCGATGGCCTGCAAACCATCGGCATTGTGCTGCGGGATCAGCTAATCGTGGAGCTCGACGCTGCGAACGAAGAGCTGCAACGAGATCCGGCCTATCCAAACATCACGATGCCGGAAGATATGAAATCGCTCATCGGGCAATACGAATACGGGTTGAAGTATCGCCTCTACGAGATCGTTACCGATCTGGTCAACAACGCGAGCCTAGACACCGATGCACGACCCAGCTTCGTGCACGATGTCGGCGATGTTCGCACGCTCGCACCGCTTATGCCCGGCAAGATGCTCAACGCTGCCGTTAATTTCTACAGCCATGTTGAAGAGGCCAATACGCCCGAAGAGCAGCGGGCAGCCGCAGAACGGCGACGCGCAACTCGGGGCATACCGTATCTCTTTATCAAGCCCACCGCGGGCGCCGTCATCGGCCAGGGTGATGCGGTGGTCATCCCTTACGGCCGGGACCGTATTGACTGGGAAGTGGAACTTGCGATCGTGATCGGCCGCACCGCCAAGTACGTTTCGGCCACCGATGCGGCGGATTACATCTTTGGTTACATGGTGAGCATCGACATCTCCGATCGGGGCGGCCGTCCGCCCGACTCCCGACCGGGATCCGACTGGTTGGTGGGCAAGGGCCATGACACTTTCGCGCCGCTCGGTCCGTGGATCGTGCCAAAGGAATTCTATGGTGACCCGATGGTGCGTCTGAGGCAGCGGTTGGAGGTCGATGGCGACGTCATGCAGGATGCAGGTCCCGGAGATATGATTCACTCGATTTACGAACTCATCGAGTATGGTTCCTCGATCATCACGCTCTTCCCGGGTGACGTTCTCAACAACGGTACCTCGGGCGGCACCGGCGCTGGAACTGCGGTCCGTGGTGTACAGCAATTCCTGCAGCCGGGTCAGACGATCGTTGCGAGTATCGAAGGGATAGGCACTTTGACGTTGCCCGTGGAGAGCGAGCCTGCGCCAGCAGAGCGTACCGGCTCCTATCTGCCGGCGGTCAGTAGTTACCGGCCATAGGCTTCGTTGGTGTAGGCAATACGATGAGACGTCTCACCGGGTTCGGGTTCTTTCTATTGCCCGGCCTGGTACTCGCTCATCACTCAACCGCGTATTTCTCTGACGAAATTCGGCAGCTCGAAGGTGTCATTACCGAGGTCCAGTGGAGAAATCCGCACATCGCGTTGATGATCGACGTAACCGATGCTCAGGGTGAAACTGAGGCGTGGCGGCTGGAAGCGAACTCCATCTACAACCTGCTGCGCAGCGGCGTCACCAAGGATCTGTTCCGAATCGGAGACCGGTTAGAAGTTACAGGACGTCTCTCGGTGCGCCAGGAGCGGGTCCTGTTGACCAATGGTGTGATACTTCCGAGCGGCGAATCACTGGTGCTTTGGAATAATCGGCGTGATTCTCGTGGGCCCGAGTTACCGGACACGGTGGCCGAGAACAAAGGGATTTTTCGGGTCTGGAGCGTACCGCGACCCAGCGGCCGGTCACTGCACTTTCCTTTTACCGAGACTGCGATCGCCGCAAGAGCATCCTGGAATATGTTGGATAACTTCGCGATTCGTTGTGAAGCGGAAGGTATGCCCCGCATCATGATCAATCCGCATCCGTTTGAGTTCACCGATCTGGGTAGCGAGATTACGCTGCGGACAGAACTCTATGACATCGTGCGAACGATCCATACGGACGGTTCCTCGCCCAATGCAGATCAAGCTCTGTCTCACTTAGGATATTCCGTGGGAACCTGGGAAGGTGATACGTTCGTTGTCATGACCACACATATTAACTGGCCGTTTTTCGACAACATTGGTACGCCCCAGAGCGAGGACGTGCAGATGGTTGAGCGGTATACGCTTAGCGAGGATCAAAGCCGCTTGAACTATGTCATCACCATTACGGATCCGAGTACCTTTACCGAACCGGCCACGATCACGGGGCAATGGTTGGCGCTCGGCGAAATACTCCCCATCTACGACTGTAAGCCGTACGAACTTTAGTCAATAAATGTAGACGGCCCCGGATTCTGCCGCCGAGTCAGCCGCCTGATTACCGTTGATACCCGCGGCGCCGTCGGCTTCTCGAGGTGCGCCGACCGCTAATACCGTCCCGTCGTCGTTCAGGGCCAACGAGCTGCCGAACTCCGCGCGCGCGAATGTGTTCGAGGCTTTGACATAAGCGCGGGGCGTCCATGTCGTGCCGCTGCGGCTGTAGACATAGGCGGCGCCGGCGTCCTGAGCCGACGTGTCACGCTGGTCGCCATTGATCCCGGTGGAGCCGCCATTCTCGAAGTGGGCACCGACAGCGAGCGTGTCGCCATCGAGACTGAGCGCTAGCGTCCAGCCGAAGTGTTGATTCACCTGCGTGTTGGTAGGTTTGATGAAAGCCTGCTGCGACCAGGTGTCGCCGCGGCGAACGAACACATAGGCTGCGCCGATAGCATCATCGGTCCGCTGATCATCAATACCTTGATCGCTGGGCACGATGCCGACGAGCGCGCTGTCCTCGTCAAAAGCGCCAGCCGCGATCGTGTTACCGTCGGCGCTGACCGCGATCGCGGATCCAAGCCCGTCTCCGATCTCCGGGTTGGATGCCACGAGGCGGGCCTGCTCAAACCAGTCGGAGCCCGCACGTTCGAAGACGTAGATCGAGCCTCGATTGGTCTCCTCGTTAAAGCCGCTTATAGCCAGCGTGTTACCGCTTTCGTCCATGCCGATCGCGAAACCGAACAAGATACCGCCGATCAGCATTTCGGTGGAGAAGCTTCTGGGTTTGAGGTAAGCCTGCTGCGACCAGTCCGCACCATCACGGCTGTATACATACACCGCGCCGATCTCGGCAGCCGAGTCATCATCCTGCTCACCACCGACGCCGGTAGCGGCACTGTCTTCGCTGATGGCGCTGACCGCCAGCGTATCGCCGTTACCGTTCAGCACGACGTCGTAGCCGAACTGGTCGCCTTCTTCGATGCGCCCAGTATTAGAGGCCTTGATGTAAGCCTGTTGCGACCAAGTACGATTCTCCCGGGTAAAGATGTAGGCGGCGCCCGCATTGTCTATCGAGTTATCGTGTTGATCGCCGTTGATGCCTGTAGCTGCGCTGTCCTCGCCCAATGCGCCGACCGCAAGCGTATCACCGTCATGACTCAAGGCGACCGATAAGCCAAACCGGTCGCTTGCGCCCGTATTGGACGCCTTGATATAGGCCTGTTGTGACCAGTTGCTGCCCGTGCGGGTAAAGATATAGACAGCTCCAGCGTTTGGCGCGGAGAAGTCTGCTTGATCGCCACCGACACCGGTGGCGCTACTGTCCTCGAAAATCGCGCCGACGGCTAGCGTCGTGCCGTCCGCGCTCAGCGCGATGGACTCGCCGAACCGTTCATAGGCGCCGGCGTTAGATGCCTTGAAGTACGTTACCGAATTTTCGTCACGGCCTAGACCGGCCAGATCCGTTAGGACGACTAACTCCTCCGCAACGCCGTCCTGGCCGTTGACAACAGAGGATGACGCCAGCAGCACGGCGGCGATAGGGGCGAGATACAGAAGTTGTCTGACGCTCACGCTTTCACTCCCACTCCCGAGAAATGTTCCTTTGGGGGCGACGGCGTCCTAGAACCCCCGCTGGCCGATACCGGTGCCGAGGCTATTCTTTATCTCTTCGCCGGTGTCGGTCATCGTAATTCTGCTCTCATTGGAGAGCAGCATGTCAGGCGCGCCGTTGATGGCACGCGCACCCAGGATCGTGATCCGATCACCGGGTTTCAGCGTGTTCTTGGTCCAGCCTTCGCTTTTGTTCAGGCTTGTCGCCGAGCCGAGATAGCCACTCCACCGCACGACTTTGCCGTCTTCATCTCTGACCTGAAAAATAATGGCGGCGTGGGGATTGATGAATTGGAGTTCGATGACGACACCGTCGAGCGTAATTGGATGTTCTTCATCGTAACGGCCGGCGAAGCCGTGATGGGCGAAAACAGTCGCTGAGACCATGCAGAGCCCCAGCAGTAACGCCGCCAGGGCATATCGCCGATCTCTCATCTCATCTCCCCTGCAGCCGTCGAAGCTTGCGTTCTGTGCTCGTGAACGCTTACGTTCTGGAACTTGTAGCACACCGTTTGGGTATGTCAAGAGCGCGCGAGTGACCCGCCGCGTCAGGGCGCTCAATGTTGACAGCGGGCCGCTGCAGGACTAGGTTCGGCAGAGAACTTCAATCACTGACCGGCCGCTCGCTGGCACGCCGGACAGACGATAACGATAACGGGGGTGACCTATGAAATGCGTGTGGTGTGTTCTCGCAGTTCACTTGACGATTCCGTCGTTCCTGGTTGCCCAGGACGTTCAGCCTTTCAAGCTCGGCACATTTGAAGACGACGACCACGTCTACATTGGGCTGGTACTCGACGACGTTATCGTCGTCGATATAGCGCAGGCTAACAATGCGCTCGAGGGAGCGAGGTCGACCATACCGGGTTCCATGCGTGGACTGATCGAACGCTATGACGAACTCCGCCCCCGGCTGGGCGACATTGCCGATGCGGCGGCATCGGGTGCCCAGGCGTCGTACATCACGGCTATCGGTTCCGTTAGGACCTTGCCGCCGATTATTCCCAATATCATCTATAACGCGGCATCCAACTATTCGCTGCACGCTGCCGAGATGGCGCGACGAGCGGCCGGCGGCGCGGAACCGGCAGCGGTGCCGACACCGGACCCGATCCCGGGAATTTGGGAACGAACGCCGGGTGACACACG